>NZ_JCACKQ010000042.1:0-56095 GCF_059505465.1 Symplocastrum torsivum
TACGTTAGATTGGCTCTATTAATAGTAGCCTAACTTCCGCCGAAGTCTACTAGTTGATTAACTTGACTCAATAAAACCAGACTATCTGCTCCTGCCCACTGCGGGTCTGTGGGGGGAAAGTAATGACCAATATCCCCCAAACTCAAAGCACCCAGCATTGCATCCATAATCGCGTGAGTTAGGACATCGGCATCACTGTGACCTAGTAGCCCCAACTTGTGAGGAATCTCCACACCACCAATAATTAAAGCCCGCCGCCTCTCCCAAGAGTTCTATCTGAACACCATTGGCAAGATGCGCTCCTACAGCAGCAAAGATATCTCGTCCGTGAAAGGTCGTGCTGGGGGATGGTGTCCGCCAGTAGTAAGGATTTGTGAGTTCAACTGCTGCAACTACCGGATTTTCGCTCAAAACACCACTGAATAACCCGTTGTCTAGCCCGACTAAGAGAAGCCAGCATCAAGTTGGATAGCTACTCCTCTGCGGCAACTGCCTACCCCCGGATCGACTACAGCAATATGTACTGTTCCACCTGGAAAGTAGGGGTAAGCATTCATTAAGCTAAACCGACCAGCCGCAATGTTTTGGGGTGGAATCTCGTGCGTTAAATCCACAACCGTCAAAGCCGGATTGATCTACACTATAGACTATATGTTGCTTCATGAAGCTGGTTTAAACCTGTACCTCGAAATATGTTGTTTTAATGAAGCTGATTTAAACCTGCGCCTCAGAATATGTTGTTTTCATGAAAGAACTGGAGAAAAAACATAATCTCTACTGTTTTTGTTTTAATTAAGTGCAGCAAAAATTGTTGAGGCTGGTTAGCCTTACCAGCCAGAAATAACTCATCCGTGAGGAAAGGATAAAAGCCTTTCTGAAGGAATAAGAAACTCCTGCTTGTTGTATCAGTGCAGTTTCAATAAAGCGAAATGCTGATCTGTAAGGGAATTTTACAGATTTTAAGGTAATAGCTGTGAGGGAACCACACTTCACTATATAAGTCAGGCATAAAGCCGATCACTTATACTTATCTGCTCAATAGGCTTAACTTCTATCCAGTACAGGATTTTAAGGTCGTTGTCACCAACTTATTTGTCTGTAAATCTTTGATTTCAAAGCAAGGCTTTAACAGATAGGTGCAAATATGACAATCCCCAAAAGAAGCCGACTAGTTTATGAATATTTTAAGTAAATTACAGAGATACTGGAAGCTTAGTGTACTTAGTTCCTTCGTGTTAGGTGAGGCGATAACCCTAACACTACACTTCGATAGCAATTTCGCTTGGGGTCAAGTCACCAGTGATAATTCTTTAGGAAGTGAAAGTTCTTTAATCACATCCCCTACACCAGGAACATTTCAAATTGAGGGTGGAGCAACTAGAGGTACAAATCTCTTCCACAGTTTTAGCGAGTTTTCTGTACCTACTTTAGGTATTGCCTACTTTAACAATACAAGCGAGATTCAGAACATCTTTAGCCGTGTAACAGGTGGTTCTGTCTCTAACATTAATGGTTTGATAAGAGCCAACGGCGTTAACCTGTTTTTACTCAATCCTAACGGCATTATTTTTGGCTCTAATGCCTCGCTAGACATTGGGGGTTCCTTCATGGGGAGTACGGCTAGTAGCTTAAGCTTTGCTGATGGTAGTCAATTTAGTGCTACGGCTCCCAAAACTACACCCTTGCTGAGTGTCAACGTTCCCTTTGGTTTGCAATACGGAGGTAATGCCGGAAGTATTCAGGTGCAAAGTTCTACGCTCCAAGTACCTGATGGTGAAACATTAGCCCTTGTGGGTGGCGATGTGCTGCTCAATGGCACTTCTTTGCAAGCGGCAGGAGGTCGAGTTGAGTTAGGTGGAGTAGCAGGAACGGGAGTAGTTGGGCTTTCTATCAGTGCTAATGACCTGCGTCTGAGTTTTCCTGATGCATTAGTACTTTCTAATGTATCCCTGAGCAATGAGGCTGGTGTGTTTGTACTCGCTGGCGGAGGCGGCAGTATTGCCATCAATGCCCAGAACTTAAATATGGCGGAAGGAAGCGAACTCCTGGCAGGTATAGCTGCTGGGTTGGGTTCTAGTGACTCAATAGCAGGCGATATTGAAATTAATACGACAGGGGCAATCAACCTTACAGATGAGAGCTATATCTACAATTTGGTGTTAGTAGGAGCCGTTGGCAAGGGTGGCGACATCAACATCACAACGGGGCAGTTGCTTATCTCTGATGGGACACAGGTCGCAGTTGGAACATCGGGTTCAGGAGATGGGGGGAATTTAATTGTCAACGCCTCCGATTCCGTGCAAGTGATTGGTACCACCCTTGATGGTCAGTTTCCCAGTGCCTTAGGTGCTTTAACTCTTGGCACAGGTAGGGCAGGAAACGCAGAGATTAGGACGAGGCAGTTGCTCATCTCTGGTGGGGCACAGGTAGGAGCTGGTACCTTTGGTTCAGGGAACGGGGGAAATTTAATTGTTAATGCCTCCGACTCCGTGCAGGTGATTGGCACCTCTACTGATGGTCGGGCTTCCAGCGGCTTGTATACTCAAACTGAACCTGGAAGTACGGGCATGGCAGGAAACCTAGAGATTACGACAGGGCAGTTGCTGCTCTTGGATGGAGCACAGGTCTCAGCTAGTACCCTTGGTTCAGGGAACGGAGGAAATTTGATTGTCAATGCGTCCGATTCTGTGCAGGTGATTGGTACCTCCGCTAATGGAATTCCCAGCGGTTTGTTTAATGATACTCCAGGTAAAGGTAATGCGGGGAACGTGGAGATTACAACAAGGCAGTTGCTCGTCTTTGATGGGGCATATGTCGATACTAAAACCTTGCGTTCAGGCAACGGAGGGGATTTAATTATCAATGCCTCGGATTCCGTGCAAGTGATTGGCACCTCTGCCAATGGGTTTCCTAGCCTCTTGATTACTTCAACTTATGGCACAGGGGCGGCAGGAAACCTAGTGATTACAACAGGGAGATTGCTCGTCTTGGAGGGAACACAAATTTCAGCTAGCACCTTTGGCTCAGGCGATGGGGGGAGTTTAATTGTCAATGCCTGGGATTTAGTAAAACTGGCTGGCATCTCCTCCGATGGTCAGGCTTCAAGCAGCTTGAATGCTGGCACTACAGGCACAGGTACAGGGGGGAACCTAGAGATTATAACGGGACAGTTGCTTGTTTTGGATGGCTCACAGGTCGATGTTAGTACCTTAGGCAAGGGGAACGGAGGGAACTTAATTATCAATGCCTCTGAAGGAGTGCAAGTGATTGGTACTACCCCCGATGGTCAGTTTCCCAGTGGCTTATTTGCTTTAACTACCCCTAGATCAACAGGCAATGGCGGCAATATCAACATTAGTACAAACAACCTGGACTTAAGCAATGGTGCTGTAATTTCTTCCCAGAGTGAGGGCAGTGGCAAGGCAGGCGGTATTACCATTCATGCTCTTCATGCATTGAATCTCAATAACGGGGAGATTTCAGCCACTGCAAACCTTTCAGATGCAGGCAACATCAATGTTGAAGCTCCCTCCATCCGTCTGGACAACGGGGCATCCATCAACGCTAATACTTTTGGAGGGCAGGGGAATATTAACCTGAATTCTGCTGATTTGGTGTTGCGTCATGGCAGCAACATCACCACCAACGCACAGGGCAGCTCTGTTATCGGTGGTAACATCACCATCGATACTGGTGTATTAGCTGCCCTGGAAAATAGTGACATTAGTGCGAATTCAGCTAACTTCCGTGGCGGAAATGTCACCGTTACAGCTCAAGGTATCTTTGGCACAGAGTTTCGGGAGCAACTGACACCATTGAGTGACATCACTGCCACTGGGGCAAATTCTTCGTTAAATGGCACCGTGACAATCAACACGCCTGATGTTGACCCTAGCCAGGGATTGGTAAACTTGCCAGACGAGCCAGCTAATGTGGAAGTTGCTGAGGGTTGCCAGTCGGCGGAAGAGCAAGTAGCTATTGAGTTTTTCAATACGGGTAGGGGTGGCTTAGCACCCAGTCCTTACGAACCACTTAGCAGTACTGAGATCTGGGAAGATGTGCCACGCTCAACGCAGGAAGCTGAGAACTTGGCGGCTCCTACTAGTGCCTCGGTACCAGCAACCCGGACTGACAAAATTGTGGAAGCTCAAGGCTGGCTGATAAACGAAACAGGGAAAGTTGTTCTCGTGGCTGAAGTACCTGCTACCCGATCGCAACATCGTTGTCGCCTACATTAGCTACCTGTGACTGTTTCATTTCACAGCGTTCGAGAACGAGCCTATGAGCAGAAAAGCATCTGGATTTTGGTATCACATCCGGCTTCTGGTGAAGTCCGTGCCACTCAAGGCTTACCACCGGATACTTGGACTAATCCTTTTAGCCTTGTTGACACTAATTACAACCTTATGTATTCCAACGTTGGCAACTCAAAGAGTTGAAGGAAGTTCTGAGGCACTAACTCAAACTTCCAATGCTCACTCGCTACTGCAACAGGGCATAGAACTGTATGAGGCTGAACAGTTTTCAGAAGCAATAGAGGTTTGGCAGCAGGCGACTTCTGCATTTTTAAGCCAGGGAGATACCCTGAACCAAGCACTGGTGCTGCGCTATCTTTCCTTGGCTCATCAGCATTTAGGACAGTGGGAGGAAGCCCAAAGAGCGATCGCATCCAGTCTTGAATTACTAGATAATCAGAGGAACACAGCGAATACCCAGAATTACTTAGACGTTTTTGCCAAAGCCTTGAACACTCAAGGTCGTCTACAAGCGACAAAGGGACAGTGGTCAGACGCTCTCTCAACCTGGAAGAAAGCAGCCGTTACTTATAAAAAAGCTGGCAATGAGACAGGTGTTATTGGTAGCTTAATTAACCAAGCCCAAGCCCTTCAAGCATTAGGGCTGAGCAGTCAGGCTGAAGCCGAATTACTTCATGTTGAGCAAATCCTACTACAGCAACCAGACCCTGAGCTGGCAACTATTGGGTTGCAAAACCTTGGTGAGGCTTTGAGACGAGTTGGCAATCTTAGTAAGTCTCAAGAAGTCTTGCAGAAAAGTTTGGCAGTGGCTAAAGAATTTCAACTCTCTAGAGCACAGAGTTCTGCTTTGCTTGAGTTAGGTAATACTGAACGTGCTTTAGCGAATAGAGCGATCGCAATTGGCAAGCAAGACGACGAAAAGCAGCATATTCAAGCAGCGATCGCATCTTATCAACAAGCCGCCGACTCTCCGACTCTCCGAGTCCAAGCTCAGCTCAATCTCCTGAGTCTCCTGGTAGAGTCGGGGAAACCATCAGAGGCAGAAAAATTAGTATCGGTAATCCAGCCTTCACTGCTTAACCTGCCTCCAAGTCGAACTAATATTTATGCCCAACTTAACTTTGCCCAGAGCCTAACGAAATTAGGGATTGGGAAAAAGTTAGAGGTTGAACAGTCTTCTCTAACACGCCAGTATCCAGCCTCCTCTATTGCTCAGATTTTAGCCACGGCTGTCCAGCAGGCTCGAAGCTTGAAAGATCGGGTAGCCGAATCCTACGCCATTGGACAATTAGGTGGGCTGTATGAGCTAACTGAGCAATTGAGTGCAGCCTATGACTTGACTCAGCAAGCTCTTCTCCTCGCTGAAGAAATGCAAGCTCCCGAAATTCGCTATCGTTGGGAATGGCAAATGGGACATTTATGGGAAAAACAGGGAGATATAAAAAAAGCGATCGCTGCCTATGAGGAAGCCGTTGCAACTCTCAAGTCCGTTCGCAGTGATTTGCTCACTATCATTTCAGAGGTACAGTTCTCTTTCCGGGACAATGTGGAGCCTGTTCACCGCAAGCTAGTTGATTTGCTATTAAGAACTGAAACCGATACTGAACCTAATCAAGAAAATCTTAGGCGAGCCATTGAGGTCATTGACTCTCTTCAGTTGGCTGAACTAGAAAATTTTCTGAGTTGTAACCTTTCTCAGACCGTACAACTGAACCAGGAAATTGACAAGATAGACCCAGAATCCGCATTAATTTATCCAATTATTCTGGAAGACCGATTAGAAGTTATTTTCAAATTTCCAGGGCAACCCTTAAAGCACTATGTCACTTTGGTAAAACAAACCGAAGTCGAAAAAACGGCGATAGAACTGCGAAGGAACATATTAAAACGCAACTACCCAGAAGTTGTTATAGAAAAAGCTACACAACTCTATGACTGGCTGATTAAGCCCCTAGAGAAAGACTTAGAAAAAAGCTACGAAGTCAAAACTTTAGTGTTTGTACTCGATGGGGTTCTGCGAAATATTCCCATGTCAGTTCTCTATGACTACAAAAGTCAAGAGTATCTGATGCAGAAGCCCTACGCACTTGCCTTGGTTCCCGGTTTGCAGCTTTTTGACCTCCGACCTAGAGAGCAAGAACGGTTAGAAGTATTGACAGCGGGAGTAAGTGAGCAGCGAGAAGTTGAACAGCGAAGGTTTGACGAACTTCCCAACGTGGTCGAGGAATTGCAGCAAATTGGAAGTGTCGTACCTTCAGAGTCCCTACTGAATCCAGAATTTACTGAAGCTAATCTTCAAGAGCAAATTAATTCAGGAGCGTTTTCTACCGTTCACATTGCAACGCATGGCAAGTTTAGTTCCGACCCTGAAGAAACATTTATTCTGGCTTACGATCAGCTCCTCAATAGCAACGACTTGAATAACTTACTTCGGAGTAACAACCAAAAGTCCTCTAGCATCGTTGAATTACTTGTCCTTAGTGCTTGTGAAACAGCTCAGGGAGATAACCGAGCAACATTGGGGCTAGCCGGAATTGCTGTACGGGCAGGAGCACGCAGTACGCTAGCAACGCTTTGGCAAGTAAGCGATCGCTCAACGGCTGAACTAATGGAGCAGTTCTATAAAAAGTTAACTAACCCTGAATTAACAAAATCTCAAGCACTTCATCAGGCTCAATTAGAACTCTTTAAACAATACAAAGCTCCCTACTATTGGGCACCTTTCGTTCTAGTTGGAAATTGGCTTTAGTCTTTCCTAAAGTGCTGAGTATTTTCGTTTAGCAATTCCGAAAATCACCCCTCTTTTGTTATTTCCATGCAAGAATCACGAGTTTTGTATGGGCTTAGCGTAGCGGTAGCGACGTAAGGATCGTCAGCATTCTTGCGTCAAACTTACTGTGAAGTGTAGAAACCTTATTCAAGAATACTTCGTCCAGACTCTTAGCCCTAAAGTAACAAACAAAAGAGGGATTATTTACTGCCGCCAGCCAAGGCACTCTGTGTGACAGTTGAGGGTGTGGAATGTATGTTCAAAGATACTAATTTTCGGTTTTGGGGGAAAGATGAACTGAACCAACCAGAGGTGCTTGAGCAAGTTCTTCCAAATCAACAGATTGCAATAGTTCTGCCCAAGCATTCTTCATTTCAATATTTTGTGGCTCTAAGAGGTAGCGTTTAGCTCGATTTGTCAGTTCATCATACCAAATGACACCAACAAGCTCAGGGCTAGGCTGAACTCGTGTTACCCAACCATCCAGAACAATCTCCTTTTCCGGCTGTTCTTGAGGGTCACAATTAATCTTCAAGTACCAATGGTAGCTCCCATTTAGTTTTAGAGCATACTCTGGAGTTGAAGGTAAGGAGATACCAATTACTCCTGGTGTTTTAGTGAGTTGGAGGGAAGTTCGGTAGAAGGTCGCTGTATCCTCTTTTTCCCGCTCGTGTATCGAAAACTCGATAAAGTGTATAGCCTCAGGAGCATAGGGAATGTAAAACCACAAAACCGGATGCTCAGCAGTAGTTAAACCCTGATTACCTTTTTCTGGTACTAAGGCAGTAAGCCCTTTATTCGTCTGCTTGCAGGCTCCAACTTGCTCAGGACTGCGGGTTCCTCCTGGTGTTTGCCCAGAATCAGGTGTGCCAGTACCGGGTGCTGGTGGCAGAGTAGCAATGTTTGGCGAACTCGGTTGTGTCCATCCCGGTGCCTGGTTGCTAGTGAAACTAAGGGTTGCCTCTAACACTGTCCAAAAAGCGATCGCCACAACAGTCACAAAAGCAAGTTTCATTTTCGGTCGGTAAACCATCGCTTTAATCCACCATCAAATGATGAGTATTGAGGAGTTCCTGCTGCCTCTGCTGTATTGGCAATGGAATGTAAGCAATCACACCACCTGTGACAACTAATGCTAATGCGGTTGGAACAAGCGGCAGCCAGCCGCCTTGTAGTAAGACAACCCAGCACAGTCCATACAAAACAATGACACAGATGCTAAGCGTCAGAACTAGGTAGAGTGACGATTGTGCCTTGTATGTGCTTTGCGATCGCACCTGCCAAACAAGCATTCCTCCTATCAGCGACCAAGCCCACACCCAGAGAGCATCGCCCCACTGAGGCAGCCACCAGAGTTGAGGGCGTCCATCCATAACGGAACTAAGGAGCTGGCTGACTAAGTGTGCATGAACTTCTAGCCCTCGTCTTCTGCCGTAAGGGGTATCATGATAGTCTTGAATACTTGGAGCGGTGACCCCGATCAAAACAACCCGATTCCTCACCCAACTAGGATCGAATTGCCCAGTTAAGACCTCCTCAAACGTAACTGACTGAGCAATCTGAGGGGTAGCACGGTAATTAATCAACACTTGATTTCCCCGCGCATCTAGGTTTTGGTAGCCTCCGCTACGAAGCTCTAAACGTTTAAATACGACGCTACCAAACTGCCAGTTTTTCAGTGATGTCGTTTTGACTGGGATGCCTTGAGCTTGCAGATATCGGTAGGCTAATTGCAGGCTGAAGGAATAAGGTGTCTTACATGGTGAAAGAGGAGATATTGGATTTGGGGTACGGGATTGGAGATGGCGACGAACGATATAGTCGTTGTCATTTTCTAAGTCGTTAAAGCCTAGTTGGTTGGCTGGGCTATTCGGTGGAGGGGCAACAGCATTTCCTTGGTTGCTGCCGAAGCATACGGTAACGAGACGTTGATTCTCCTGTAGCTGGGTGACTAATAACTCGTGACCTGGTGATACAGGCTGGTCGCGAAAGATATCAAGACCGATCGCGACAGGTTGAGACTGCTCCAATTTCTCAATCAGTTGAGCAAGAATGGCATCGGGTAGAGGATGCTTGTATGTATGGAGATCTTCTTCATCCGCGCCAACAAGCAAAATACGAGAATCAGGTAGTTCAGCAGGGCGTTGGCGAAGGAGCTGATCGTAGCTTTCTAACTCCCACGTTTGCAGTAAACCTAGCGATCGCACTCCCATCACGAGGCTGGTTACAACCAAACTTGTTAGGAAGAGGAGTTGCAAGCGATTCCACGGCAATCTTGGGCGATTGTTTTTCTTTTTGGGGATTTCTGTAGTCGGTTCGGGTAGTTTTGACCAAGTTAGAGGGACAGCCGCCAGATTCTGGCAAATTACTGGTAACCAGCTAGCACAGGGAAATTCATCTTCTAGACCTTGCAGTCGCTGCCGTGCTTCCTGGACGGCTGGATAGAGAGCCTTACCACTTGCAAAGCTGTCAAGAAAATACTTCAAAAAGGCTTGTGCTACCCGATCAGGTACTGGCTCCCGCATGACAATCAGTTGTGGGATGTGCAGCTTTTCTAACTCCCGTGCTAATCCCAATCCATCACAAGAGTTGAAAATTGCCAGCCGTAATCCACCTTCAACTGCTTTTTTCAGGGCATACCTGAGTTCGTCAAGCGTTAAGCTATCAGTCGAGTTGAGATAAATTCGCCCACTTTCACCTTTAGTTTGACTATGACCTGCAAAAAATAGAATATCCCAGCATTGCTCCCAAAGTTGGTCATTTAACTCTTGGCGTTGCGGTTCTACTAGAAAAGTTGTGGTTGCACCAGGCAAATTCTCCAGCCGTTGTCGATCGTCCTCAACATGAATACCTTCACTATTGCCCAAAATTGCGAGGATTCTGAGCTGGTTTTGAGGAGGAAGAGCCTCTACTATTGGTGATTGTTCGTACTCCAAGGTACTCAGCCCAATTTCAGCTTGCCTATAGCGCTCCAATAAATCCCATTGGTGCCAGGGAAGCTGCCATACTTGATGGTTTTCGGCACGAATAATTACTCTAACCTCGTCAGCGGTGCTGACTTTTTCTAGCCACTTCTCTCGGAGCGAGAAAAACGATTCAGCTTTTAGCCAAGTGTTGAGGCGATCGCATAATTCCTTTGCTAAGGTGCGACACTGTTCCCTATCCTTTTTAAGGGAACCATCAACCCTGGCTTTTTTAGCTTTTATAGTGCGATTACTCTTCCCCAAGTGACGGTAGGTTGACTGCCAACTGCTATACCCTATAGCCAGTTCAGGTGCAGGAGGTAATTTGCCATGAATCTCTATTTCAGGGCGCTTACCTTCTGAGCCAATCTCTAGCGTTACCCGAAAACCTTGCTTGAAATCACCATCCAGTTTGAGGACGATTAGCTTTCCCATTGTCAACGTTCAGCCATTGCTGCCTCTAAAATCAAATGACAAAATCCTCTGTCACGCTGACATCACCTAGAGCCACCTTGACACTAAATCGGTCTCCTGCTTCTCCATCAAACTCCAATTGAATCGTCTTGTTGGCGCTTCTGGCATAGGCATCAATGACAGTCTCTCCGTCTTCATCCAGCACCATTAGCTGTAAATTTGCAGGTAAATAGGTTTGATCTTTTGGGGGCTGAACCTCGACAGTGATATCCATTTCCTGGCTAGTTTCTTCGGTAATTTCCACAATCACAGCCACCGATTGACTTAACGCTCCCAACTCAAACAGCTTGCATCGTTTAACGCTCGGACTTCTAAAGCTAAATGCTAGCTCAGTTGGTTCTGCGCTCAACAGGGACTCTACAGCTTGCCAACCCGCTTCAAAGATATTTTCAAACCATTGGCTCAGGTTTACTCTTGGTTTGATGCTGTTGAGATATCCTGGTAATTCTTCGAGCGATCGCAATTGGCTCAAAGGTAATTCTGAACTTTCCACCTTTTCAACAAATCCCAGCACTGTTGCTTCTCTTAACGATTCATTCAACTGCACAGCAACGTAGCCAATCCGTTCCACCCAAACCTCAGCGGGAATGTAGACAAACTCTGCACCGGGTAACACTGGTCTACACTCCAACTTACCGCGATTTCCCACCACCAAATCCGCAACATCCATCAAGATTTGCATCACTGAGTCCAAACTTGAACTCATCTCTAAGTTCGTCTCAAATCCTCGGCATCCCAGATAAAAATTTACGGCATACACTGCCAGAGTATTCAGATAAACCTGTTTAGATTTTTGAGGGTTAGGTTGACAACGTTGAAATTGCTCTGCTTGTGAGTGAGCTTCCAAAGCTATCGGAACTGTAAAAGTCCAAGGCTCGATTTCGGAATTCATTATTACTTGATTGCTGCTCATCAGGTTATCTATATTTTATATATTGAGATTCGTCTTAAATGAGAAGTTAATAGTTTTAGCCTAAAAAATATTATTTTTAAATCAACATATGTGGAATAGCATGATATTATCTAATAGTGTTAGTTTCTATTTCGCCATCCAATTTCAAAAATGAGTTTTGTCGGTATTATTTAGAGAAGTTCTACTGATTTGTTAAGCGTGGAAATACTAGTTATACAAGTATTGTTGCAACTTGGGACGAAACTTTTCGCAGCAACGCTGGAAAAAACTACTTAGTGTCGGTAAGGAGATTCCGAAGTCTACTGAAATCTCTTCCCAACTTTTCCCAGAAAACCTTGCTAAGGCGATTGCTGAGAAATTAGCATCAGGTCGATTTCTTATATGCGTCTGCTTAAAAACATCTCCAGCATCTTCTTCTAAACATTCGCGAACTCTCTCAACTAATGAAGGTGGTTCTTCTGGCTGTACTATCTCCTCTAGGTCAGTAATTGAAGGTAATTCCTTGAAGTTTGGGTTTCTAAATTCACGGCAGGTTTCTATAAATATCCTATCGAGCCTGAAATTAACCCAGTTCATAAATTTTTTGTCACCTCGCTCAGGGTCATACTTATCAATTTTCCGACAGACATAGGTCAAAGTTTTATTAACGGCTTCGTCATAAAGTAGGTCATAAAACTGGACAGAAAAATTTGCTCGGTGTGGACGGCAAAGTTTGCCAGATAGTCGAATTGCCTCAATCAATTCCCCTAAAGCATATTGTCGTAGCTCAGTATGAGGTGGGTGGTGTTGGGCTTCTAGGGCTAGCTTTTTGAGTTGAGCATCATCCAAGATTGTTCTAAAAGCCTGGGTTTGTAAAGTATTGCTCCATATCCTTAGTGTTGTCTGTTTTGGTTTGTACTGGTTGATTTTTTCGCCAACATCACACAAAAGCTGCTGTCGGACTTGCTTGTACAGTTTCTGATAAACGCCAAATAGCGGTTGACTGCCAAGGGGACGACAGATTTTGCGCGATCGCAGAATTTCATCAACCAACTTAGTAATAGCCAACTGCCACTCCTGTGTCTGGGGAGTGTGTTGTTGTACCTCTTTTACTAATTGTTCGAGTCGCTCATCCATAGTCTTGAACGTATCACTGGAAGTGCAACTCCTGAATAGATCGTTCACTATTTGTTGAAAGTTTCTCAGAATAATCCAGATGAAGCACCAAGCTGTTATGCCCTATAAACCAAGAGGTTTCGCACTTTAGCAGCAGGAGCTTCTGATTGTTACTCTTCCTCGACACTCAGTAATTATGTATTTTGTTACACAAATTAATATTTAAAATTTTGCATAAAACTCTGGCTTTTAAGAGGAGTTATGGACAGAACGAGGGAAAGGAAGCTAAACCTCAGTTCAAGCATCAACCCCATTAACTAACAACGGGATTCATAAGCTAGCACTTGTGCTGAACATC
The DNA here is from genome assembly GCF_059505465.1 of Symplocastrum torsivum. NCBI lineage: Bacteria > Bacillati > Cyanobacteriota > Cyanophyceae > Oscillatoriales > Microcoleaceae > Symplocastrum > Symplocastrum torsivum. The sequence goes on from NZ_JCACKQ010000042.1 coordinate 12,830, forward strand.
AATTAGGAAAACAAGGAGAAATTAAAATGGCAAGTTATCCTACCAACGGCAACGACTACATCGTTAAGGACTCGAACAATGATTATATCGACGCTCTTGGTGGTGACGATATCGTGTTTGGTAACGACGGCAATGACATTCTACAGGGTGGGAGTGGTAATGATCTCGTATTTGGCAACAGCGGTAACGACGAGCTGTATGGTAACGACGGTGACGACTTCCTTGGTGCCGTCGCCCATTGGGATGATAGTGGCGATGACAATATGTATGGTGGGACTGGCAACGACCAAATGTATGGTGGGACTGGCAACGATTATCTCGATGGTTGGGAGGGTAATGACATACTCTATGGCGGAACGGATTATGATGCAAATAAATTCGTTGGAACGGGTAATGACGTTTTAGTTGCTTGGACAGGTGATGACGTGATCTATGGAGGGGATGGTAATGACTGGCTAGATGGCTCCTATGACAACGATATTCTGTATGGCGGCGACGGCGACGATATCCTCGGCAACAGCGTAGTTCCGGAACCTGGCAACGATGTAATGTATGGTGAAGGCGGCAATGATCTACTGTATGGTGGCGATGGCATCGACAGCTTAGTCGGAGGTTTTGGCAACGATAGCCTTACCGGTGGTGCAGGTGCTGATACCTTTGTCTTTAACTATGTATCGGAAGGAATTGATACCATCACGGACTTCGCCTACTGGGACGAGGATAAGATTCAGATTTCAGCAAGTGGATTTGGCGTTGGGATAGGTGATTACAGTAGGTTCTTTTTTAATAGCGACACAGGCGCACTGTTCTTTGACGGAACACAATTTGCATCGATACAGCTAAACTCTGGTTTTGTCCCTAGCCTTGACATCAACATTGTCTAGAAACTATGTGGATTTGAGTATTCCTCAAACTTGAAGTAACGAAAAAAGAGAAGGTATCAAGGTCATCGAAACTATTTCGCAGTATTGGTGGGTGATTTGAGTTAATCTAGTTGCCCACCAATAAGGCTACAGCGTAGGCAGCGATTCCCTCTTCTCGCCCTACTGGACCTAACTTCTCATTAGTGGTTGCCTTGATGCCGATTTGGTCAGGTTTTAATTCTAAAGTTGTGCTGAGGCGATCGCGCATTGCTTTAATATGAGGCTTAAGCTTAGGACGCTCTGCCACAATAACAGAGTCAATATTACCAATTGCAAAACCGTGCGCTCGCACTAGTTGATTAACTTGACTCAATAAAACCAGACTATCTGCTCCTGCCCACTGCGGGTCTGTGGGGGGAAAGTAATGACCAATATCCCCCAAACTCAAAGCACCCAGCATTGCATCCATAATCGCGTGAGTTAGGACATCGGCATCACTGTGACCTAGTAGCCCCAACTCGTGAGGAATCTCCACACCACCAATAATTAAAGCCCGCCCCTTGCAAAGTTGATGGATATCGTAACCGTTACCAATGCGAATATTCATTGTTTAGCAATAAGATTAGTAATGTTTTTCTAAAATAATTAATTATCAACTATTTTCATAAACTTAATCTTCTCGTTTTAAAATTGCTAAATTCAGAAAAACTATTCATTCAGTTTAATTGATTCAACCCATCGCTTTGGCAATTCTTCTTGCCAAGGCTCAATTGATTGTGCGTCTAACATAGATACGTCAGTGATGCCGGATACTTCCAAGCTAATCAGCATTTTAGTTGCCTGCTTGAGGTAATTCCTTCTTTGTCATCAACAAAAAGCGATCGCGTTACTTTTGTACAATTTCTTAATCTATTTTTTTCTGCAAAAGCTGCTTTGCTCTCAGGACTTCTGAGTCAGTTACATAGTATTGCTGATAGTTGTAGTAGGAGCTAGTTGTATAACCCTTCACACCGTTAGCGACTACGCCTAAGACCGTCGCATTGGAAACTTTCATCCCATCCAAGGCTTGCATTAGCACTGAGCGGTCAGTTCTCCCTAGTCCTGCAACCATAACCACACCATCAGTGTGGGCTGCTAAAAGTCTTCCATCAGCAAGCCCCAGTGTTGGTGGAGTGTCATAGATAACCAGGTCAAAAACAGCATGAAATTGTTCCATCAAATACTGCATTTTCCTGGAACATAAAAGTCGAGTTGGATCAGGTGGTAGCTGACCAGCGGTCAATACATACAGGTGATCCCACATTGGCAATCGCTGAATTGCCTGTTTAGCAGTAATTCCAGTCGCAATAACGTTACTTAGCCCCACCTTATTTTCTAAGCCCAAAATCTTATGCACCTGGGGACGGCGTAGGTCAGCATCGACCAAAAGTACCCGTTGACCCATTGCGGCGGCGGCTTGAGCTAGGTGAACGGCGATAGTCGATTTGCCGTCTGCGGGAGTGGCTGAGCTAATGACAATCGAGTGGATTGGTGTATCACTTCCGAGAAAGCGAATATTGGTGTGCAGGGAGCGGAACGACTCTAAGAAGGGAGAAGCTGTGTACCACTGTGGCTTACGGCGATTTTTCTTCTCAGTTGTGGAGTCTTCAGCAGGAACCATTTCTGCTACGGTAGCAACTGGTGTTATCACTTTGAGTTGCTTGTTGTAGGGGATAACACCCAGTAGTGGCAGTTTGCTGCGGTCTTTCAGTTCATCGGGTGAGTGGAATACATTATCGAGGCGTTCAACTAATAAAGCGGCTCCTATCCCCAACAACAACCCCGCAACCGCGCCCAACAGGATGTTCCGTTGAGTATTAGGAGACACTGGAAATTGGGGTTCTTGGGGTTTGAGAATGATTTGCCAGGGGAGTGCTTTTTGAGCAACTTCAATCTGAAGACCTTCCCGAAATCCCAAAAAGCGGTTTAAGCTTTCTGTAGCAACGTTGAGTTCTCGTTGTAAATCGGTGTATTGACGCGCAATCACCGGCATCTGTTTTACTTGGAGGTTGAGGCTACGTTCTGCCTGGGCGATCGCATTTTGTCGCACTTGCAAAACTTGTATTTGGTTGGTTGCATCAACCAGTTGCTGAGTCAGTTCTAAGCGAATCGAATTGGGAGAATCATTCGAGACATTAACTTGTGAAAGATTTGCCCCCAGCACCCGTTGGGATTCTTGCTCTAGCAGTGGCAAGAGATTTCGCTGTTCGTTGCGTAGTGCCTGGACAGTTGGGCTTTCTTCGGTAAAGCGTGATAACTCAGTCGCGATCTTAGCTTCAACTTCTTGTAACTTATTGAGTAACTCTTGGTAGCGAGGGGCTTCACTGAGAGCCGCTGTTGCCAGGGCTTCGTTTGGTGATAGACCAAGTTGGGAAGAGATTGTTGTATAGAGGGAGCGAGCTTCTCTCAAACCAACCTGAGTTTGCAATTGCTCCTGCTCAATGGCACTCACGCGAGTTGATAGCTGTTGCGCTTGAGTTTCGGGGTCGAGGAGATTGTTCTGCTGCCGGAATGCTTGTAGTTGTCCCTGAAGTTTGTCTACGCGATCGCGAAGTTGTGGCAACTGACCTTCAACAAACTGAATCCCTTTTTTTAGATTAATTTGCCGCTCTTGAAGCGAGTACCGCAGATAGCCTCTAGCAACCTGATGTAAGACAAATCGAACTTTCTTCGGGTCTGTATCGCGGTAGCGGACTTCCAAAATCTTGGTTTCTGCTAAGCGCTCAATGTTCAGTTCACTACTCCCAATCAAAGAGTCGTAGCTGACATCTTTGTAGTCCTTTTCAATCTCCTCAAGGATAGGAGCCATTAAATTCGGGCTGCGTAAGACTTCAATTTGCGTGTCGTAATCTAGGATAGAACCAGGACTTTCGCTGACACCGGGTACTTGTGTCAGCTTGTCCAAGTTTCCTTCCTCTGTAACCGGCTCTACTAAGAGCTGAAACTTCCCTTCATACTTGGGTGTCTGGCTGAACGTCCAAAAACTGATCGCCGAGGTAACTGCGATCGCCACACCAGCAATTACAACAGCACGACGCCGTACCACACTTACGAGATGGCGCAGATTTAGCTCATCCTGCTCTTTGTCCACAGGTTGAGTCAGGGGGATTGGTGACGGTAAATATAAATGTTTCCCATTCCCATTCCCATTCCCATTCCCATTATTAGATGATAACGGCTGTTGAATATTGCCCCTCTCCATCGTGCCCCTCGTCCTCGTGTGTTTGATTGAGAGCTATCAGAAAAATCCGTTTGCTGTTGAATTTTGTATCTGGTATGTACAGGATAGTATACAGAAACTAGATCGATTGGAAACTCCTTTTAATAGGACTGTACCAATAGAGTCTCCAACCCTGCTGATGAATGCGATCGGGAACTTGACTATTAACGACATCTTTCAAAAAGACAAGGGGAAAGGAAGTGTCTCATTCCCTCTCCCCTTTTACCTTTCCCCTGTTTCCTTCAAGGAGGAAATGCTTAAGATGACACTGCCCTAATCACCAGTAATGGTTCTAAATATGCCAAGTATGTTTAAAAAGCTGCCAACGGGATTTAGGGCGTTCCCTAGAGTATCCCCAACGCTGGCAAGGGTATTGCGTCTGATCACAACGACATCATTATTTCGGAGAGTAGGATTGCCTTCCTCATTAATTCCCTGAGCTAAATCCACTGAAATCCGGCGCTTGGAAACAGTTCCATTGTCGTTAAGACGAATCAGATCAACGGAACTCCTACGGGAACGAGGATTGAATCCACCAGCCGCTAGTACAGCTTGATTTAAAGGGGTGTTGGGTGGCACCGTGATTGCTCCTGGAGCTTCAACTTCCCCAATTACGTTCACGACAATTTCATTAGGAGCAAAGCTTGCCTCTGCCAGTTGGCTTGCCTCTGCTGGGTCGAGTGCTGTTGCTGTCGGAATAATGATTGTGTCTCCATCTTGCAAGAGAAAATCTTCATTAAGGTCACCTGAACGTAAGAGTGCCCATAAGTTGATTGGAATCACACGGGTTCCACCTGTGCGGGTAGCGCGGGTGATCGTGATTTCGCGAATATTAGCAAGGGCTGTAATACCACCAGCAACTTGAATTGCCTTAGTCACAGTAGGGGGACCAGCGTCGCCTCCACCAGCACCGACTGCGCCTGTTTCAGAACCTGTGATTGCCCCCGTCGCACCACCAGTACCTACGCCGCCTCCCGACACGGAATAAGGGCCTGGGCGGGCGACTTCGCCAATTATGGCAATATTAACTGGCTCAATTTGTTGTGGAGCGAAACTAGAATCCACCAGTTGACGAGTTTCAGCGGCATTGTAGCTGCCGACGGATGGGATAAAAATTGAGTCACCATCTCTCAACGCAACGTCTTGAGCCAAGTTGCCTTGTAGTAATTCCCAAAGGTTGACGTTGTAGACTTGCTCTGTTGTCGGGGAGGTGCGACGCCGAATTTGCACATCACGAACGGCAGCAGATTGAGTAATGCCCCCAGCTAGGGTAATTGCCTGTGTCACTGTCGGAAACTGTCCTCCAGTTGCCCCAGCGCCACCTCCTCCTACGGCGACGGAATAAGTTCCAGGGCGTTGAACTTCGCCTGCCACCGCGATAACAACGGGGCGGGGTGCTATTAGACTAATTGTGATCAGGGGGCGTCTCACAAAGCGGGCATATTGAGAGGAAATCACGTCCGTCGCTTGTTGGAGCGTTAATCCCCGAACAGATATGCTACCGATGACAGGTAAATTGAGGGTGCCATCGGCTAAGATCACATACTCACCGCTATATTCTGGAACATCAAAGACCGCTACTTGAACGCGATCGCCTGCTCCTAGGGTATAGGGTGTTGCAGGAGGTGGACTACCCACTCCAGTTGCGCCAGGTGTTGCCCCAGGAGACAAACCAGGGATTTGTGCCTGGATCGGGGTAGCAACCGTAACGGCGAAAAACGCGAGTAAAGTTAAACTTGCGATCGGTCGATTCATACGTCTTCTTAAACCACTACTCGTCACACCAACTCGACCAACTATCTCAGAACGTCTTTTTGCGCTCACTTTAAACAGTATCCCTTACAGAAATGTTGACTCTCTCTACTCAAAGTCAGGCTAACTTTGGAGAAAGTTCCGGTAGAAGTGTAATGATATAAAGTCCACTAAACTCGTGTAACCTTTGAATAATCAACTCAACTTCGGAAGAGTAGGAAAGGTGATGAGGATAGCGAGATGCACGGGTCATTTCTATCAATTCAACAAGCATATCCGCTACTGGGGATATATTTTAATCGGTTCAATCTTGAGTAGTACTATGCTATCCGCTGCTGCAGGTCTTGCCAATCCTGTCGCCGCGAAGCCAACTAGCACGACTGCCAATGCTAATTATGGGGGTTCACTAGGTCAATCGCTCTTAGATACGATGCTAGGTGCGGAGGATCTTCGTCCCCAAAAAGCCTCTCCAGGAGGGCAAAAACCTGCAACGGGTACAGCCGCGCAACTGGCTCAACGCAGAAGTTTTCCTGATGTTCAAAATAACTGGGCACGGAGTTTTATTGAAGTCCTAGCTGCACGAGGGGTGATTCTGGGTTTTCCGGATGGTACGTTCCGCCCCGATGAACCAGTAACTCGCGCTCAGTTTGCCGCAATGATTCGTAAGGCGTTTGGACGAGCGCCTGAACGTGCAGGAATCAATTTTGTTGATGTTCCCCCAACTTACTGGGGTATTGAGGCGATTCAGGCAGCTTATCGCACAGGATTTCTGGAAGGATACCCGAATAACATCTTTCAGCCTGAGCAAAATATACCTCGTGTTCAAGTGTTGGTTTCGTTGGTGAGTGGGCTTGATCTGTCTCCACCCGACGATCCCGCAACCGTTTTAAGTACAAACTTTCAAGACGCTCCCGAAATTCCTACCTTTGCCCGCAATAGCGTCGCCGCCGCAGCTCTCAATCAGCTAGTAGTCAACTATCCGGATGTTGCTTTCTTAAATCCAAACCAGGTTGCCACTCGCGCTGATGTAGCGGCGTTTATCTATCAGGCTTTAGTGAACGAGGGAACCCTCCCACAACTTAGTGCTAATGATGTTGCTGCCCAGTACATTGTTGGCTACGAACCCGTTGCGACACCGCCTACCACATCCCCTGATCAAGTTGCGGATACGCGCCAAGCACTTCTTTTCCCACAACCACCAGTAGAAGAACGGATTAGGCGATTTATTAGAGGAGGGTCAAGTATTGGTACACCAACAGCATTTGGCGCTGAAAGCGGCAACATTTTCTTTGGAGCAACTTATCAGGAGAGAGCGCGCTTTACTGACATAGATGATGGTGCAGCTGTGGTAGGTTTTGGTCTAGGTGATGCAAGACGACTGGTTGCTCTAGAAACAGCAGTGTCGATTTATGACCTAGAGGGCGATACGTTTGAGGATGGCGGCGTTAGCTTCAAGGTGCATCGCTTGTTTCCCGGTGACTTTGCGGTAGCAGTTGGCGTAGAGAATCTAATTGAGTGGGGCAATACCGATGGTGGCAGCAGCGTTTACGGTGTTGCAAGTAAAGTTTTCCGCTTACGCCGGGATGGCTCTCAACCCCTGAGTCGAGTCACAGCTTCGATAGGTATCGGCGGCGGTCGTTTCCGCTCAGAAGATAATATTGAAGAGGGAGACGAAGACCCTAATGTGTTTGGTAGTGTTGGGGTACAAGTTGCTGAACCGATCTCGGTGATTGCCGAGTGGACGGGTCAAGATTTGAACTTGGGAGCCTCAATTGTTCCAATCCGTGGGGTACCGCTAGTCATCACCCCAGCAGCAGCTGATGTTACGGGTACAGCGGGTGATGGTACCCGGTTTATTCTGGGTGTTGGTTATGGGATATCGTTTTAAGTCATCAATTCCGAAGGAAAGTTATGAACATTAAGCATTTTCCTTTACACCTTGGACTAGGTTTTGCCCTAGCCATTGTAGGTGTTGTGTCTCACGCTCCAACAGCACAAGCTCAGTCGGGCAACCAGTCAGATACAACGGGTGCGATTATTACAACCAGTGATATTGTTAACGGGGCACTCGTCTCCAGTGAGGGGGGTGAGCTAGTCATCGTTTACATCACTCGACCCATTGAAGATGCGGTTAACGGTGCAGCAAGTTTAGTGAATCAACAGTTGGCGGCGGGAAATTTACCCGTACTCTCTACTGATACTCCGACTGCAATTCCACTCACGATACAGCAAAATCTAGAAGTCCTCGTGACGGCTAACGGCAATGTGAGTGCTAGTGCGGCTCAGATTGAAAGTGCTTTAGTGAGTGCTGGGGCAGATGCAACTCTTGCGGCAAACTTGGTAGCTAGTTTGCGAGGACTAAATTCTGGTGGGACGGTCGATGCTGCCCAATTTCAAGCGGCAATTGAGGCTTACAATGCCTTGATTAATGGCAGTCCTGATAGTTTTGTGATTGAGATTCCAGAGGAACTCAGAGCCATTCGTTCTGTGTTAGGTATATTGCTTAATGCTGGTTTGGCACTCAATCAATAACTGGCTCAATTATGAGTTTGATAAACATCGGTTAGTCTCAAGCAAACTCATCGTCATTAGTCACTAACTTTTTACGAAAGTAATGACGAGCAAATAGGTGAAACCTTTGTGCCACTAAAATAAACCTATAGTTGTGCTAAGAGATCTCTGAGACTGTATTTCTGTATTTAAAAAGGGTGCGATCGCTTTTCTTGTGGTATCGATTTCGCTTTCATCAAAGCCTACCGATACCCCGCAACGATTCAACTTTACTTGACCAAAATTCTCTAGTTCACTCTATGCCCAACTAAAGTCATATAAGCTACATCATCTCTTAACACAGCCTTGATAAACTCTTCCTCTTGAGGGAAAATCCAACTCTTTCTAGTGATAGAGAAATTATTTGCACTCCCGCTCTAGACTGAAAACGAAGAAGGAATTAATCCAAAGAGCTTCTAGCACACAAGGAGCAAGGGAGGGCAAACTTATGTCATATGTCAATCGTCCAGGGGATAGTATACTCACTGAACCCCCAATCGTTAATCAAGTAGTCGAATATCACGATCGCGTTAGGTGGGGTCCAATTATTTCAGGTCTTGTAGTTGCCTTAGCAACTCAACTGATTTTGAGTGCCTTGGGTGCTGCGATCGGCTCAAGCTTCCTTTCAGGTTCAGGTGCCCCTAGATCAAATGCCCCTGGCGTTGGCACAGGTGTAGGGATTTGGTCAATCATCAGTTTGTTAATTTCGCTATTCGTTGGCAGTTGGGTTGCCGCCCGCGCTTGTGGACCGATGAACCGTAGCACAGCGCTTTTAAACGGAGCAGTTCTTTGGGCAACAACCCTGGCACTGAGTTCTTGGCTATTGGCAAGTGGCGTAACGGGTGCTTTTGGAATTGCTGCCTCCAATGCTGGAGAAGTTATCGGCCAAGTTCAACAGCAGGGCGGTGTTAATCTACCAAACAACGCGCCCAACGCACCTTCAGCTGACCAAACTCGTGATATTGCTGGCAATGCAGCTAAAGGATTATGGTCATTTGTGATTGGTTCCTTGCTAGGTTTAGCTGCGTCACTGGCAGGAGCCTCAGCTGGTGCTCGCAAACCTCACGCTCACAGGGTTAGCTAAAAATAGTACATAGGCTGGAGGCTGGTTTTTGCCACCTCTCTTGGCACCTTCTTCAAGGTGCTTTTTTGTTATAGCTATCGCCATCAGGGTTAGGAAAAATTTAATGGCTAAAACAACCACCTACTAGTAGTAAACATAAAACCCCTCTGCCTTCTGCCCTCTGCCTTTTGCTATAGTGTTTGCCTTAGTTCAGAAATTCAACAGCAGAGTACTTTTTATAATTCTTAAAAATCGTTTGTTAAGCTTTTCTGGCACATTAATTCTTCCCGATTTTTTTCCGATTTCTTACCCAAATTTTTAACTTATAACCTGTACTCTCATAGGTGTTGGGTTCCAGGAATACCATGAACGATTGTCCATGTTGCTCTACTCGGTTGCTCCGTCATGCTCGTCACAACAGCATTTATTGGTATTGTTCTCGCTGTAGACAGGAAATGCCAGTTCTCGGTGTAGCAAGCAGCAACCTTCACAAAGAGTTTCAGGTTAGAAGAACTTTACATCAGTTCTTGGCTCAAGAAGTCGCAGTGATTGCTGAGTAAAAAGCGATCGCCTTTTACGGTAATCTGTTTTATCAAGCGCTATTTCCTAAGTTAGACTCCCATGCTCAAGGGACACGACGAGCAGGATGAAAACTAGCAACAAACAATAAACCTTTTTTAAATTCAGAAAATCGGGAAGTCAGGGACATCGTATTGGCTAGAGTACCTAATCATTATGTAGCGAGAGGCAAAAGAAGCGAACTAACAACTAACAACTACTCCAATGCCCCCCGTACCAAAATCACCGTGCTGTTAACGCCCCGTGCGATCGCTTCTGGAATATTTCCATGTATCACCTTTTGTAATAGCCCTTCACGACTCGCGCCTAAAACAACAACATCACACTGATCGGCGTGAGCCAGATGAATCACTGCATCAGGGACAGAATAAGAACGCACAGGAATTGTTACAACGCTGGTGTTGAGTTTGCCACTGAGGAAGTATGCCGCTTTTTCTAGTCCAGTAGTGTCCGGTAAAAGCATAGAAGGAGTAAAAACCTGAGTCACTTTAATCGTTGTCATCGAGTTGTGAGACGCGAGAGCGGGTAAAAGTTGCAAGGCGTAGCTTGAATTTGGCCCCCCAGCAATCGGTACTAACCAGCGATTCCAGGCAATTGGTAAGGGACAAGCCGCAGCAGATGTCCCATCATCATGTTGTTCTTCCCGATGCCCTAGCTTGACCAACACTAAATCACAGGAAGCTTGCCGAATCAGAGTATCCACAACATTGCCAAAGATACGACCCGTGCTAGTCGGTGGCTCCGCCTTCCATCCCATTAAAATTAGACCAATATGTCGCTCTTTAATTGTTTCTAGAATCGCTTGAGCCGTATCGTGGGCGACCCGAATTTGAGTGTGAACGGGAATTTCCCAATCTCGCCCTAGTTTTTCTGCCATACGCAGTAAGCGACGGCTTTTAGTTGTTTTTACAGGTGTCTGAGCGGGATTATTGCTGCGAGGAATAGCGATAACCTGGAGACATTCAATTTCGTAATCGCGATCGCGGGCAATTGAGAAAGCAAGTTGTAATAGTATCGGTGCCGTTTGCGGATTAGCCAGAGGAACCAACAAACGCCCTCGTCCTACTGCTGGAGCATGAGTTTGATACACCACGTAGGACGGTTCAGGACGAGACTCGATTTGGTCATCACCACTCAGTTGGTCAGCTTCAGCACGAATAATATCGGCACGAGTGATAATTCCTACTAGTTTCCGACCTTCTATAACGGGTAATCGGCTCAGTTTGTAACGGTTGAGCAAATAGAGAACCTGACTCAATGGGTCAACGGGGATAACCGTTATTGGCTGAGGGGTCATGATTTGTGAAATCGTTGTATCCCCAGGCAACTGGCGCTGGCTTGCATTCGCCAAATCTGTTTGAGTAATAATCCCAACCAATTCACCGTTATCGAGTACCGGAAAACCGCGATGATGGGAGCGGGAAAACGCCCGTACAGCTTCATCCAACGTCATCTGACTCGCCAGAGTTTCAACTTTGGGCTGCATTAAGTCCGAGGCTTTCAATCCCGATAAAGAACCCTTCTCTAATTGTTGAGTAGGCAATGTGTAGCCTTTCAATTCCAAGAGACGCTGATATAGTGAACCTTTGGCTAACTTATCGGCAATCAGGTAGGAGGTTACACAGCTAATCATCAATGGCAGCACGAGATTGAAGTCTGTTGTCATCTCAAACACGATGACAATCGCTGTAATCGGGACTTTCGAGACAGCGCTAAAAAATGAACCCATGCCTGCCAAGGCGTAACTTGTCGGCAAACCTACTCCCAACAGATGAGACTGAGCAACTCCTACTAAGTAACCCAGCGCCGCACCTAGCACAAGAGAGGGGTGAAACAAACCGCCAGGTGCGCCGGAACCATAGGAAACTAACGTGAGAATAAAGTAGGCAACAAAGGCAACACTTGTGAATTGCCAACTCGCTTCACCCGTGAGTAACAACTCCCGTAAACCGTTGTTGTCTCGGAAGGAAATCGGCAGCAGTGCCACAACACAGCCACAAATCATCCCCGCTAAGCCAATTCGTAGGGGTAATCTGAGGTTCAGGCGTTCGTAGAGGGTAAGGCTGGCAAGCAGTCCCTGATTAAACAATGCCCCTAGCAATCCAGCTAAGACACCCAACAACACATAAAAGGGAATTTCTGGCGCACTGAAGCCGCTTGAAAGGTCGGTGAGTTGCAGGTTGAGATCTAAACTCCGTCCACCCAATAGCCGCGAGACAACAGCACCAATGAAGGAGGCAAGAATTGCTGTACCTAGCGTTAGGTTCGAGAGGTCACGTAGTAGTTCTTCAACGACAAACAGAATTCCCGCAAGGGGAGCATTAAAACCTGCTGCTAAACCAGCACCCGCCCCGGCTGCAATCATCTGACGTCGGTGATCGGGAGACGTCGGCACCCAATGACTCATTTGTCCTGCGATCGCTGCACCAATATGAACCGTTGGCCCTTGTCGCCCCAATGTTAGCCCCGCCGACAGGGATAAAATGCTGCTGACTAACTTGACGAGTGCGACTCGTAAATTGAGAGTAATGGGAAACTGAGCGAGTGCGCCTTTAATTTGTGGAATACCACTACCTGTTGCTTCGGATGACAAACGCTCAATGATAAACCCGCAAAGTAGCCCTAAAGAAAGTCCGATCGCGGGTAAGGCTATGCTAGCGGGTAGCAAGAGAGAAGCCTGAACACGCCATGAACCAAAAAGACCAACACTTTGCTTGAGTAAGACAGCAGAGAGTCCAGATACTAAACCAATCAAACAGGCTTCTGCGATCGCAAGGCGGCGTCTCGGTAACAGCCATTGACGAAAGCGCTTGGGAAGGGAGACGGGCAAGGTTGTCATTTGTCGCTAGCAACAAATAGTAGATGCTGGACAACAGAAATTAGTTGTTAGTTGGTAGTTGTTGGTTGTTAGTGAAAAGAAAATTCTAGCGAGACAACTCCCTAAGCGGCTAAGTTTATTTTTGCCCATTTACTTAGCACCTGAGACAAGTCTCAGGTAACCTTATATGTTTTTTCATGAGTCTAAATCCATGAGAGACACCAGGGTTTTTAAATCTGGTACTTCCAAATCTGGTTTTCCACTTGCTGAGTCTATCACCTGATTGTCTTGTTTCTCACCTCTGCGGTTAACCCATATAGCTGATAATCCCATGCTTCTTGTCGGAATTATGTCATGATAAACACTTTGAGCAACGTGTAAAAGCGTACCTGGAGTGATGCCCATGCGTTGAAGGGCAAACTCAAAATTTTGTCGAGAGGGTTTATAAGATTTGACTTGTTCCGCTGTGATTATCCAGTCAAACTCTACATCTAGTTTTTTAGCAGTAGCGGCAAATAAATCATCATCAATATTGGAAATAATTGTAAGTTTATATCTTTTTTTGAGTATTTTTAGAGCTTCAACGGTATCGGGGAAAGGTTCCCAGCCTTTAATTGATTCAGCCAGAGACTCGGCTTCAGCCTCGGTTGCTGTAAAGTTCAATCTTTCCCCAAAGGCTTGGACTAATTTTTTAAGAACTTCTCTGTATTTTAAGTAGTCTCCGGATTGGTGAGCCGCTTCAACTTGAGCATAGGCTTCAAGAATTTGCTCATCGCTGAGGCTTACATTATGGTTTGAGAGGATAGGTTTTAATGCCCCTAGAATCCCACTATCCCAATCAATGAGTGTCCCGTAGCAATCAAAACTCAAAACTTCAAATTGCTTAAAGTCTATCATCGGTTTGTTGTATGGCAAAAGGCAGAGGATTATTACTAGTAAGTGGTTGTTTGGCTGTTAAATCTGTCCTAATCTTATGGCGACAGCCATATTTTTTTTGTTATTTGTTACTTGAATTACAGAACTGTTTGGTTGTCAGTTGTTATAAAGATAGTGATTTGTTTTGAGTTTTTTTAGGTTAACATTTCTTTCTCAATGATTTCTCCTACCTAACAACTAACAACCAACAACTAACTTCTACCCGTAGTGGAGATTCCTTCTACAATTAGCGATGGCGTGTAGCAAGGACCATTCCAATCGGCATCGCCACCTAGAGCTACCAATTGCTTCAGGACAGTGTAGACATTTCCGGAGATCATCGTGTCTTTCACTCGACCGATGATTTCTCCTTTTTGCACTCGGTAGCCCAGCTCAACGTTGACTGAAAACTCTCCGCTAAGTCCAGCACCACCCCCTAACAACTGATCTACAACGAGTCCCTCATCGAGTTGCCCAATCAAGTCGCAGAGAGAACCCTTTCCCGGTTGAACCAGCATATTAACTAAGCCGGGACTCGGATAGCTACCCATACCAGGACGAAAACCATTACCAGTCGTGCTAGTGCCTAGCAGTCGTCCTGTTGTGCGATCGCAATAAAACTGCTGCAATCGCCCTTCTCGAATCAACAAAAGTGGTTGGGTAGGAGTGCCTTCATCATCAAAGGGGCAGCTATAGGGGCCAATATCTGGTTGCTGAGTGATCGTGAGGGTGTCGGACGTGACAAGCGGTATCAAGTCTGTCAGTAAAACAACACCTTGGGATCTAGCGCGTAACATCTCGCTCCAAGGGGAAGCTCCTTCTAACACCTGTTTTCCATTTAATGCCGACTGAACTGTATCCCAGAGCAAATCAGCAGCTTTGGCAGTTAGTAAAACGGGTACACGAGTACTGGGAGGAGAGACATTTTCTTTTGCCCAACTCAAACGTTGTAGAATTTGCTGAACAACTTTCTCACTGGTTAGCGTCCCTCGCTCAGTCTCACCATCATAGACGCTCAAAAAGTCCTCACCCCGTACCCATTCTGCTCCAATAAAGCAACTCAGGGTTGTGTCGGTGTAATGGCAATCTAAGCCTTGAGAGTTAACCAGACGTGTTGTTTCCTCCTCACACTCCCACTGTCCTGTACAGAGGACTTCCGGGTAAGCGTCACGAATCTGAGCGATCGCAACTTTACCCATTTCAACCAAGGTTTCCACTGGCACTGTCTCTCCCAGATCGGGATAGTGATCAGTTCGTGCCCCAGCAAGTTCCACGGGTTCCGGTTCATTGAGGTACGTCATGGCGATCGCGCGATCGACCAAATCTTGGGGTTCCACTGGCCCATAAGCAACAGCCAGTCCTGGACAGCCCTCTCGCCACAGCCTGAGGGCTACTCCTTCCGATTGGCTGCTTTCAAGCTGCTTCAGTCGGTTGGCTTCAAAAAACACTGGTCGAGAAAGCGATCGCGACTGATAAACCTCTGCTTGCTTCACCCCTGCTTGAGCCGCTAACTCTAACAGTTGTTCGGCGTGTAGGGCTTCTGGTAAATCGTTAGAACCCATAACTAAAACCTTTTTATCAGTTGTCTGTTCTTAATTGTCCGTTGTCAGGTGTTCTTCTCTCTTAAGTTGAAGGGTAGAGGCTTGTCACTGATTCTAAACGTCTAATTACTGACCGTTGAAGCGCTACTTTAACTCTTGCAGCAGCCAAAATCCTGCAAAGGCTTCTGAGGTTGGGCTAGATTGCACGGCAAGAAAATGTACCCCTTGTGCCTTCTCCTTCGCTAACTCAAACCCTCTAGCCTCATTTAACGTTTGGGCGTCTTTAATATTAGCCAGAATCCAGCTATCACTTTCACCTGTTTCGAGTAACAATCTAGCAACTGGCTCGCTCTCAAATCTCACAAACGCAAGCTCTAAGCCTGACATCCAGGCTGCCACGGGTGTTGCTCTGGAGGAAAAAATAATGATGCCGGGAATTCGAGTGTCGGGCGCAAGTTCCATCAGCGAGAGAGGAAACACTTCTCCAAAGGCAATGTCCCACTCTTCCATTTCCTCAAAAGCCACTGCTTCCAAGCTCACAAACGCCCACTTCTGTCCCTCCAAAGCATCCGGTAATGCTTGCGGGGTTTCGGGTTCATAACGGACAAACGAAGATACCTCCGCTGAGGCTTGATATCCAGGCTGGCTGGGGTAAAAATCCTTTGCCCGTTGTTGCAGCCAACGATCTATGGTGTAGGTGCGGCGCGACGCTTGAGCGGGGATGCCCAAATCTTCACAAGCTTTGACGATCATGTTGCTCATCTGCCGCCGAAAGAAGCGAATTTTTTCGGGGGGTTGTTTACTTTGAGTAATCGCCTCTGCGATCGCACTTTGCAGCCAAATCGAATTCACTTGCTGATTGGGACACCAACTGGCATAGCGAAATAACTCCTCAGTGGACTGGCGCGTATCTAAAGGACTCTCACACAGTAAGACTTCCCATACCTTTTTCTGGTTTTCGTCCAAAATCGGACGCGAGTAAAAATCTAGTTCCCAAACGATACCCATGCCACAAAGTTATGCTCTAACCCTTTCCTTCATCATACGGGTCAGTGAGACATGACTTAGATAAGGTAGCAGAGCATCTAAGGTTGGATAATATTGTGCTAACTTCTGCTTTTTAACAATCAAGTAGTAGAATCTGACCCTAAGGTATACCAATGAACAACGGACGAAGTGAAGTCTTAGCAGCAAACGAAGCCTTTTATCGAGCCTTTGAGAAAAAGGATGTTGAAGCAATGAGTACTATTTGGTCGAAAGGAAGTGGCACTCTTTGTATTCATCCCGGACGCAGGGCACTACGAGGCTGGAAGGAAATTGAATCATCCTGGATGCAGATATTTAGAAATACGAAATATATTGAGGTTGAGACAGACATTATTTCTGTGGAAATTTGCGAGACTATCGCCTATGTCATTTTGATTGAGAAAGTCCTCCAAGCCAGTGGTGGTAGAAGCATTCAGGCAGAGTCGATGGCAACAAATATTTTTCAGTGCTTGGCATCTTCGTGGTACCTCGTTCATCACCACGGTAGCCCGCTGATGCGTTAGGCAAGCAATTATACAGCTCAAATTGTTAGATTTGATACTAACAAAAAGGATGTTTTAGTAAGATGAAATCGCTTATTTACAGAAAATAATCAGCCATCAGCTTTATCTAAAGAAGGATTCTTCCAAGCTGATAGCTGAGTACCGATAGCTTTTATATTGGATATCTCGACTCAACGCTCAATTCTGGCAGTCCCTCAAGTTTTTCACCGGGTTGAACTTCTTCTTCCTGTGGCACACAAATGGTCAAGCCACCCGGAATACACTCGACTTCAACAGGCATTGTGCCAATAATCTCCCCATCCAGAACAACTTTCTGAGGTGGCTGTGTGGTCACTTTAATACGTCTTGCTCGAAGATAGCCAATATCATCTCGTTCTGCCGCATCGCCGCGAAGTGCTGATTGTAAGAGGTGATAAGCTGATGCGATCGCACCAGTCCGATTTAGAGGTGCTACTACAGTTAAATCGAGCAAACCATCATCATAAATAATACCTGCTGGTCCCTGAGCAAGAATTGATGTTGGTGGGGCGGCATTCGCTATCGTTACAGCCGCCGCTGAAACCGTAATTACTCTATCCTCTGTCTCAATCTCGACTTCAAAGTTTTCAAAATCCCGCAGTTGCTGGACTCCCGCTAGGACGTAAGCTAGCATCCCTAAACGGTTCTTTGCTTCTCGATCTGCTTTTTCCACCATTTCTGCCTCGAAGCCAATGCCAACCAGCAAAACCATTGGTTTTCCGTTACACTGTGCGGCATCAACAACCTTTGTTACTCCCCCCAAAATTGTCTGACAAGCCGCTTCAATTGTGTCTGGAATGTTCAACGCAGAAGCAAAGGCATTGGCAGTACCCCGTGAAATGATACCGAAAGGAATATTAGTTCCCACTAAGGCTTCAGCCGCTGCCGAGAGGGTACCATCACCGCCAGAGGCAATAACCATGTGAACACCACGGGCTACGGCATCATACGCCAGTTGAGATGCATCAACCTCTGGCGTTGTCAAGCGAATATCTAGGTCGAATTCAGGATCTAAAAGCGCCTGAATTTGTGACAAATCTTGGTCAGGGTCGCTTTGACCAGCAACTGGATTAAAGATAAGGCAGGCAGAACGCTTCATGGTTGGTAGTCAGTTGTTAGTTGTTAGTTGTTAGTTGCAACAAACAAAAAGCGACAACTTATATACGAACTGCTCAAATGCACTCGATATAAGTTTGATTGAATGCTAGTTCATCAATGACTAGCTTTCCTTCGCGGGATACTCTGCCATTCTCACTAAACCCTCCCAACTTTGTCCTACCCATTAGGAAGGGTTTCTCCCGAAGCCCCTGCGGTATCAATAACAACCAACAACTAACTACTCCTCAACCTGACTGATGCGACGCATATTCAAAATATCACTCATTTTTCTGATTTGGCAGAAGCTACTTTCTAGTTGCTTGTGGTCACGAATGTCAATGCACAGGTCGATAATGGCTGGTTTACCTTCTTGAGTTCTGACTTGGGCGTTGCGAACATTAATATTTTGGTCACTTAAGCGTGACAGGATATCTTTAAAGACACCCACTCGATCAATCACTTCCATTTGAATGTTGACAGGATAAGTTTGAGGACGCCCATTATCTGCATCTGTCGGATTCCAGCTAACAGGAACTAACCGCTCTCCGGGTACACTTTCAACATTGGGGCATCCCTGTCGGTGAATTGAAATGCCACGGATGCGAGTGACGGCACCAATAATCGGTTCACCAGGAACGGGATTGCAACAACCTGCAAGGTGATGGAGTAGCCCTTCGACACCAGCAATCGGTTCACCTTTACTACCACCCGTAGAGGGGATTTTAACAACAGGGGTCTGAGTTACTGCCTCTTGTGAATCCGTTTCAATTGGTTGCTTGGCTTTTACAGCTTCTCGCAGGCGATTGACTACGATATTCAGCGTTAGTTCGCCATAACCTAAGGCTGCCAGTAAGTCTTCAACTGTATGGTAGTTACATCGCTCTGCTACAGCCTGCATCGGATCGGATTTTAGCAACGATTCAAAGCCTTTTTTGCCGAGTTCCTTTTCCAGTAGTTCTCGACCACGAGCAACATTTTCTTCTCGATGCGATCGCTTATACCATTGCCGAATCCGGTTCCGGGCGCTGGGTGTCACCACAAAATTTAGCCAATCTAAACTGGGGTGACTGTTTTTCTGGGTAATAATTTCAACGATGTCGCCGTTGTGCAATGGACTATCTAACACGCGCCACTGCCCATTCACGCGCACACCTGCACAGTGGTTGCCGACTTCCGTGTGAATCCGATAGGCAAAGTCTACTGGTGTTGCACCCCGACTCAAGGACACAACATCCCCACTTGGCGTAAATACATAAACATCGTCATCAAATAAATTATCTTTGACGCTGTCCATGTACTCCTGAGCATCCTTCAGGTCATTCTGCCATTCCAGCAACTGCCGTAGCCAAGTCAGCTTTTCATCCTCTGCTGTGAAGCGAGTATTGCTAGAACCGCCACTTTCCTTGTACTTCCAATGCGCCGCAATTCCTAACTCCGCAACGTGATGCATTTCCAGGGTGCGAATTTGCACTTCAATCGGACGACCACTTAGACCAATCACACCTGTATGTAACGACTGGTAACGGTTTGGCTTCGGTAAACCAATGTAGTCTTTGAACCGCCCCGGAATCGGTCGAAAGGCATCATGAACGATTGCCAAGGCGCGATAGCACTCTTCCTTGGTTTGCACAATCAGCCGCATCGCCGCAATATCGTAGATTTCATGAAACCCTTTCTGCTGCCGCTGCATCTTCTGATAAATGCCATACAAGTGCTTCGGACGTCCATTGATATCTATGCACTTGACACCTACTCCCTCCAAGCGATCGCGCAAAATTTCTGTTACCTTAACTAAGCGGTCTTCTCGATCTTGGCGACGCTCGACAACGAGTGCTTGCATTTCTCGGAAAGCCTCTGGTTCCAGATACTTAAACGCTAAATCCTCCAATTCCCACTTAAAGCGACCAATTCCTAAGCGATTGGCGAGGGGTGCAAAAATTTCCCTTGTTTCCAAGGCAATTCGCCGCTGTTTCTCTGGATTCAGGTGTTCTAGCGTCCGCATATTGTGCAGTCTATCTGCCAACTTGACGACAATAACCCGAACATCTGCCGCCATCGCGAGGAACATCCGGCGAAAGTTCTCGGCTTGACGCTCGGTTTTACTAGAGAAGTTAAACTTAGAGAGTTTTGTAACTCCTTCAACAAGTCGCCGCACCTCTACTCCGAACCGGGATTCGATTTCTTCTACCGTGATGTCTGTATCTTCCACAACATCATGCAGAAACCCAGCCGCTATCATCACACTGCTGCCACCCAAATCCCTCAACAACCCAGCAACGGCTACTGGATGAGCAATGTAATGTTCTCCTGAGGCTCGGTATTGACCTTCATGCAGTTGGTAAGCAAATTCAAAGGCTCGACAAATCAAACTGGTATCATCTGGCACTGGTTTCTCAGTAGCAGGTGAGGCGGCGATTAAGCAGTCTTGCAGCCAGCCTGGAACATCAAGGTCAAGAGTGGAGGTTGTGGCTGTAGCATTCATATTTTTTTTGCTTAGTGAGTAAAAAATAGATCTGAGAGTTTAGCAGAAGTACTGTGAGAACAGTAGCCTTGCAGAACCATTGGTTGTTCCTTACCTCTTTTGAAGTGTGAAATTTAGTCAGGATGACTGGAGAGGATTTTTGGGTAAGGTCGTACAAGGTACCTAAGCAAAAGCTAGGAGCTTTAGCTGAGGCAAGAGTGAGCGCTCCCTACGATAAGCGCTTATTAAATTGCGAAGGAGCAGGTGCGAGAATGCTAGAAAAGCTCATCTCTTCTTGGTAAAGAAAGCTTACTGCAAGGATTAATCCTTAAAGGCTTGCTTTGCTATTAACCAATCTCCTTTATTAAAAAGACAAAATTCTTTACATTAATTCTAGATCAATGAGAGCCAGAATGTTACAACCATCACATCATCAACGCTATCAGGAATTTAAACAGGTCTTAGAAGAATTACACAAAACCGTTATTGCCAAGGATTCAGAGAGCTTAGCACTCCATGAACAGTTCCAGCAGATAAGACAACTATTTCTTTCGGAAGTTGCGAGCTTAAGTGCTGATGACGTTGCCGTGGATATTATGTCCCGATGGCAGTCGATTCAGACAGAAATCTACAAGCAGATGCGATTGTTGGAGACGGATTTGATGCTTTTGCAAGCAGCGCGAAGTGCTGCAACGACTCAGACTCGGACAGGGAGTGTGTGCGATCGCATCTCGACTCTAATTCGCTACTGTGAAGCATTACTGGAACAGTAGAGCTAGCTAGAGTGGATGATATTTATTGTCGGTTACTGGCTTCCATTGAACTATTGATATAAAACCAAACCATTAGCCTGTAAACTCACTAAGGCTGCCCTCTCGGAGTAGATTAGATAGAAAAATTGGACACTTTGAGGAAGGAAAATCTGTGCATTGCCCGAAATGTAGAAAAGTAACACTCTTGGACGGCATTTTCGATAACAAGTTTGCCGTGAAGTATTGCGATGAGTGCAAAGGAACCTGGATTCCTGCCAGTGAGTATGAAGCTTGGCAGACCCGTCAATCTTACAATCCAGTAGTACCCACGGTACTCTCCAAAACGATTAATGTAGATTTTGTCCAATCGCCCTTCGATGCCAAAGCGGCTTTGTGTCCAGAGTGCCAGCGCTATCTATCACGAGCGAAGGTCAACCTGAAGACACCGTTTTATGTAGAGCGGTGTCTGCAATGCCGTGGAATCTGGTGCGACTATGGAGAATGGGATATTCTGGAACGTCTGGGACTGCACACCACTATTGAGCAGTTGTTTACTAATGAATGGCAGACAAAGGTACGAGAACACAAATTTTCTCAACAAGAGCGTCAAGCAACCGTTGAAAAGTTGGGGAGCGAATTAGCAGCGCGTGTATTTGAACTCGCTGAGTTGCTGGAAAAGCATCCGAATGGAGATTTTGGAGTTGCCTACTTGATGCGGCGAGTGTCAGTGAACGCTCAAAGCCCAGATACGAGAATTGAACAGTAAGTGGTTGTCACTAGGTTAGATCACGTTGAGCAATTTGTGCATTAAGTTGTTGCTTGTTGTCCATTGTCGTTGGCTATTGCAACTAAGGACGAAAAATGAGTGAAGCCCTGTTTCATGTAGAAAATTTACGGGTTGCTTATCCCCAAAGCCGTTCAGCGCCAATGCTCCAATGGGCAGTTGATGATGTCTCGTTCACGCTGGATGCTGGAGAGCGATTGGGGTTGGTGGGAGAGTCAGGTTGCGGCAAGTCAACGCTGGGACGAGCGGCGATGCGCCTGTTACCCGAATCAACACGAATTGAAGGACGAGTAAACTTTTCAGGGCAATCGGTTTTTGATTTGGCCCCTGCTCAGATGCGTCAGTTTCGTGGGGAAGCCGTGGCGTTGGTGTTTCAAGACCCCATGACTCGGCTTGACCCGTTGATGACGATTGGGGAACATTGCATTGAAACCTTACAAGCGCATCAGCCCCAGCTATCAAGAAGTCAGAGTAAAGAAAGAGCGCTTGAGACGCTGGATGCGGTGAAGATTGATGCTAATCGGTGGTCACAGTATCCCCATGAGTTTAGCGGAGGGATGCGGCAACGAGTTGCGATCGCACTTGCTTTATTACTTAACCCGAAGCTGATTGTTGCTGATGAACCAACGACTAGCCTTGATGTCACGGTTGCGGCGCAGATTTTAAAGGAGTTGACACGACTGTGCCGTGAACGAGACATGGGGCTGTTGCTAATTTCTCACGACCTAGCAATGGTAGGAGAATATTGCGACACCATAGCAGTGATGTATGGGGGGAAGATTGTAGAAAAGGGTGCGGTGGGAACGATTCTCCGGCGACCCCAGCATGAGTATACGCGATCGCTTTTAGAAGCGGCTTTGCATATCCAAGCTGTAGACGAGCAGCCTTTAAAAGCAAATACCTCTACCTTAACGACTAACGCCTCACCACTATTGCGAGTTAAAGATTTAAAGCAGTACTACACTTTAGAACGTAATATTATTGAGCAACTGGTTTTCAGAAAAGAGGCGACCTACATCAAAGCCGTAGACAATGTAAGCTTTGAACTCAATTCGGGTGAAATTCTCGGACTGGTAGGGGAATCGGGTTGTGGCAAGAGTACGTTATCCCGTACCATTTTGCAGTTAATTCGCCCGACTTCTGGAACTGTTGAGTTTTTAGGGAAAGATTTAACTCAGTTATCACGGCAGTCTCTGCGGCAGTCACGGCGTCAAATCCAAATGGTCTTTCAAGACCCCCATGCTTGTCTGAACCCATTGATGACAGTCGGTCAAAGTATTGCTGACCCCTTATTTATTCATCAACTGGCGACTCCTGATGAAGCCAAACGCCAAGTGGTGCAGATGTTAGAACGAGTCGGTCTTACACCAACAGAGGACTACTATCATCGCTATCCAAGTGACTTATCAGGAGGACAGCAGCAACGAGTTGCGATCGCACGGGCTTTAATTACGCGCCCCAGTCTGCTAATCTGCGATGAACCTGTGAGTATGCTGGATGCTAGCGTCCAGTCGCAGGTGCTGGATTTGATGCTGGAGTTGAAGGCGGAATTTAACCTTACCTATTTGTTCATTACTCACGACTTGTGGCTGGCGAGATTTTTATGCGATCGCATCGCTGTAATGAATAGTGGTCAGATTGTTGAAATCGGCCCCACTCACGAGCTATTTACTAATCCCCAACATCCCTACACCAAGACACTACTACAAGCCGCTCCCCTACTGGCGACACAGCAGCCATAAGGTTTTTTGAGGTAGATAACGGATTGATTATCGAGATACCACCTTCAGGCGTCCTATTTATAGACGGTTGAGTTCTTGACTTATATATTTAGTTAAAATCTGAGAACCTTTTTTGTTTAGATGAAACGCATCTACAAAATATTCATCTGAAAGCTGTAAGTCAGTGTGGGCATCTATTAGTGAATAGTTGGATTTGCCCAAAATTAATTGTAAGCGTTCTCTATGAGAACTCATATTCTTTTGATTTGAGTCAAACTCACTTAAGTACTCCTGCCGGATTGGGGATAAGACAAACACTAAATTCATACCACTTTGTTTGGTATAGTTGGCAAGATTTTCTAAAGAATCATAGCAGGGATCTTGCTGACTTAGCTGGCTCATGACCTTAGACCATTGTTTTCCTTCCCATCGATCAGGTGGAATATTTTCTTTTGGCACTTCTAGTAAAACCGAGCCACTGGAGTCAAATTTTAGTGAGTCAAGTGTATTATTCGTTGTTCTTTGTCTCCTGACCTCTAGCATCAAGCCAGGGTCTAGCATTCTCGACAGAGTTTGGTATTTAGCATGGTAGTACACAGCAGGAATACCTGACTGAATATAGTTAACAGCATCCTCCCGATGAAGATTCTTTAAGGATACATAGTGAGCATCCATCTTTTTATTAGGTGAGCAGGACTGAAAGTCAACAGGAGCTGATAAAACTAGCACTGTCTTAGGCTTGCCACTCAAGTTTACAGAGAAGTCAACTAAGTCTTTCAGGTCAACCATCTGCAAACCATAAGAAGCAAAGTTTGTGAACGGTATTTGATTACCCTTGGCATCCTTTAAAAGAGATGAATCTATATGATTAACGGCTATAGATGAACCGACCGCAATTAATGAAGAGTTTTTCGGTTTTACATCCTTAAGAAATCTCGCTTTTTCGTCAAAGCTGATGCTGGCAAGAAACTGAGGTGCAGTTAATAATTTACGCTGCTCTAGAATCAATGACAGCAAGATGATAACAACAGAGAAAACAGCAAAATTGATAGCGATGAGTCTGTTGTATGCTTTAAAATTTTTCGCTGGTTTTTTCATGGTTAGAAATCGAAGTACAAAAATTCACTATGGGTTACAGACAAAACCTTGAGAAGCGTAAAAAAGGTAACGAGGCTGATCAAAAAGCTAGTCAAAGAAGTGGGGTGCCATTGTAACTTCTGCCATAAGCGATCGCCCCAACCTGAAGATGTACCACCTGTCGGTTGATTGAGAACTGGCTTGTACTGGGACAACCATTGCTGAGTATTGGGCGTGAACCAGGTAATTAATAGTAGAGAACCAATCCAGAGAATTACTTCTGTAGAGCTTGCTTTGAGATTTAGCATTAAGCCATCAAACTGAACACCCCAACTTTGTAGAAAGGCTAGCTTCGTTGATAGGGAGGATGGCAATGAAATACTGTTGGCACCGCTCATTGCCTTCAAAATTGCGATCGCAGGTGCCATGCTCTCTGCCCTAAAGAAAACCCATGCAACTACGACAAAAATAAATGTCACCAAGCAACTTAACCCCCGACTCCACCAGTGACTCTTTTTCAAATCATGTCCCAGCGATTTCCGGAACGAACGCCATTGATGATTGACGACTAAGCCGAACCCATGTAATCCACCCCAAAAGACAAAATTCCAACCTGCACCATGCCACAAACCACCCAGCAGCATCGTAATCATCAAGTTAGTATTGCGTTGTAGTTCTCCCTTACGATTACCACCCAGAGGAATGTAGAGATAATCTCGCAAGAAGTTAGAAAGAGTGATATGCCACCGCCGCCAAAAATCGCTAATGTTCACCGCTTTATAGGGCGAGTTAAAGTTGACAGGTAGCTTAATCCCAAACATTCGGGCAGCACCAATTGCCATATCAGAGTATCCAGAAAAGTCGAAGTAGAGCTGCAATGAGTAAGCTAGTGCCCCAACCCACGCTTCAAAGAATGTAATAGGTAAACCCTGAGTTGCAGCATTAAACACAGGAGTAGCATAGACAGCAACACTGTCAGCAAACATGACTTTCTTAAATAGCCCCATTGAGAAAATCATGATGCCTACTGCCATATCTTCCTGGTTAAACTGATAAATTGCTCGCTGGGTAAACTGAGGCAACACCTCTTTGTGATGGACAATTGGACCAGCAATCAGTTGGGGGAAAAAGGTAACGAATAGGCAGTAGTTCAGAAAGTTGTATTCTTTAGTTTCTCCTCGATAAGCATCCACCAAATAGGCAACTTGCTGAAAGGTAAAAAATGAGATACCTAGAGGCAGAATAATCGTCTTCAGATTAAAAGCTGTGCCGCTTAGGTCGTTAACCGTATCAACGAAAAAATTAGCGTACTTATAGTAAGCAATCAAAGCTATATTTACTGCAATGCCTAAAGTCAGTAGCAACTTTTGGTTAATAGGTATTGTGAAGCGCTGGCTTAGGGCAGAACCCACAGCATAGTTGAACAGCAGTGAGAAAATTAGTAATCCTAGATAAACTGGGTTCCACCAACTATAGAAAAATAAAGAAGCGGCAACTAACCATAATATTGCTAACTGGAAATAACCTCGTCTACCAATCTGGAAAAAGACAAAAAGAGTGACTGGTAAAAATAAAAAAATGAATTGAGGAGAATTAAATAGCATGACAGATAGCTGTGTTCGGGTTGAATAACGCTGTACTCGGTAGTTTTACAGCACGAACTTTTACAGGGCAAGCCTACAACGTCAGATGGCGCAACAATGCCAAAAATACTAATGAATGCTAAATAGTCACACTCGGATTTTGGCTGATCAAGAGATACAACGCGACTTCAGGATTGCTCTTTCATTCCCATCTACCTAAGGCAGACTAGAGAACCCTAAATCTCAGTTTAAAAACAGTTAACTACGCTACTGTTTTTAAACTCTCTCATCAGACAAACCTGTTTCAAAAGGAAATGCCCTTTATTCCCTTTCAGCTCAGTGTGATTATTTAATAGTTTGCAAATATTTAAGTAATGACGGCTAAGCTTAGGGTGGAGTCTCTCCCACATCAGCCAATTCATTGAAGTTCACCATCGGGGCAAACAACTTAGCACTTCCCCGATTCTTGTGACGGCTTTCCTGTGTCCAGTTCCTTTCTTCTATCGTGTCCACACTTCTAGAGACTGCACCTACAGTTTCGGCTACTGATTAACAATAGTTTTATCACAAGTTTAATTGAAGTCAAGTTTCTTCAGTCAAGCTTCATCGAATCTTAATTTTCTCTTTCTAAGCCTTGCCGCTGAGCCATCTCTATTCGTAACTGTTCCTCCATTTGTCTTAATTGGGCATTTGCCTGACTTAACTGTTCAGACAGCTTTGCAACTTCAGCTTCTAGCCGCTCATTATTCTTTTGTAAACGTGCTTCTGATTGCTGTTTCTCAATATTGTCATGGAAGACGAGAACTGCTCCCAAGATTTTGCCAACCTCATCTTTAATCGGTGCCGCACTGTCATCAATTGGAATTTCAGCACCATCCTTGGTTACAAGTAAAGTATGGTTATCTAAACCAACAGTAATACCTTGTTGGAGGGCCAACAGTACCGGATTCTGTACAACCGCTCGTGTTTTTTCGTTGATTGTTTGGAAAACCTGAGTTAAATCATTACCAATAACTTCTTCTAGGCTCCAACGGGTAAGCGCTTCAGCTACCGGATTCATAAAGGTTACTAAGCCTTCTGTATCCGTTGTAATTACAGCATCACCAATACTTTTGAGCGTTGTTGCTAACCACTGCTCTCTTTCCCGTAACTGCTGCTCCATTTGATACTTATATAGAGCTACTTCAATCGTCGTGCATAAATCCCTTGCCTCAAAAGGTTTAAGGATATATCCATAGGGTTCTGTAAGTTTGGCACGATTGAGAGTTTCGTCGTTGGTATAAGCAGTTAGATATACAACTGGGAGATGAAAAAGACGATTAATTTCTGCTGCTGCTTCGATTCCATCAACGTTTCCGTCTAGTTTGATATCCATTAGGATTAGGTCAGGTCTAGTTTCTCCTGCCACTTGGATTGCTTCTTCTCCAGAAGAAACAGTTGCGACAACACTGTATCCAAGTCCTTGCAATCGGTTTTGAATATTTAAGGCAACAATGCCTTCATCTTCAACAATTAACAGTCTCGCTCTCACAATGATGAATCTACTTTGTTCTAATCTTTAATGACAGGAAAGCTCACACAGAATCGGCTTCCTAGGCTGTTGTTAAGTTCAACTTTACCCTTGATTTGTTTCGTTAAAACATGGACTAACTGAATACCTAGTGACTGTGACTGCTTTAGATTCCAATCCGGAGGAAACCCAACCCCATTATCTTCAACAATGAGGTTAAACTGCTGTGTTTCATCAGCAAACATACTAATGCGAATTGTGCCTGATTGATTATTGGGAAAGGCATGTTTGAGAGAGTTCGATACTAACTCATTAACAATTAAACCGCAAGGAATAGCCGTGTCAATATTTAACGTTACTTCATCAAGGGTTAATTCTAAGGTAATCTTGTCTCGATTGAATTGATAAGCTTTAAACAAGTAACTTGTCAAGCTTTCAGTATATTCAGCAAAATTAATTTTAGCAAAATCTTGAGATTTATACAATTTCTCGTGAACAAGAGCCATTGACTTGACGCGGTTCTGGCTTTCCCGAAATATTTCTAGCGTCGCTTGCTCCTCAATTTGTTGCGACTGCAAATCGAGCAAACTAGAAATGACTTGTAAGTTATTTTTGACTCGATGATGAACTTCCTGAAGTAAGACTTCTTTTTCTTGCAGTGATGCTTGAATCTGTGCCTCTGCTTCCTTGTGCTTTGTAATATCAATTCCAACGATCACAGCAAGAGAATTTTGACAGTACTTCTGAGCAGCGACTAAATAGTTTCGGGTTGAACCATTGATTTGTGCTTCAACAACTTGATTACTTGTTTGAATTGATTCTGCGATAAAATGAGTCATAAATTCAGCTAGATTAGGGCTATTTTTGAGGAATCCTAATTCTTGTCCAATAAATATATCAGGTGATAAATTGAAGGCATCAGCCATATACTGATTGACCCCAAGATATTTTCCTTCAGAATTAATCCAAGCAACAAACCCAGGCATAGCATCCAAAACAGCTCGCAGTTGTTCCTTGGCTTGTTGCAGTTCTGATTCCATTGACTGAAGCGTATTTGCATCAGTCACTACGGCAAAGCTACCTCTGGCAAAAATTGTATTGGGGTAGAGATTAAATAACGTTTGCAAAAATTCTTGTTGAGCTTGGAGTGATTCCTGTACCTTCTGCCGCTCAGCTATTTCTTGCTTAAGTAGCTGATTCATCTGTGTAAGTTCAGCCGTTTGCTCAAGTACCTGTTTTTCCAGCCGAGCCTGAGCATCCTGTAAACTTGAGTGTGCCTGTTTATGCCCACAAGTATCTTGAATCATTATGAGTACATACCGAGGCAAGTCATTAGCATCACAGACAAGAGTAGCTGATATATTAGCCCAGATAAGACGACCATCTTTTCGGCAGTATTGCTTTTCCCAGTTGCAGTGAGTACGGTTTCCTACCAGTATTTCCTGGAATATTTTAGAAGTCTCGCCTCGGTCGTCTGGATAAGTCAGTTCAATAAACGAAAAGTTTTTAAGTTCTTCTGCTGTGTAACCAAACAGTTCTTGAAAACTCTGGTTCGTTTGGCTAAGCATTCCTAGTGGACTAATAAGTGCTATGCCAGTTGAAGCAAATTTAAATAGAGTTTGAAATTGCTGTTCGATTTCCCATAAGGTCTCTGTCATCTACTTAATGATTGATAAACTAATTGAACTTATTGTGTATTTCGCTACTTAAAAACTTTTTTTAACCTTAATTCTTCGGAATTTAGACCAAAACTCTAAGGGATTTATTTATAGGTAGCCGTGTAAAATAAAATAAAATTTAGCATGTTTATCAGGCTTGGCACTTGCCAGCCTATCGTAGCTTGATCTAGCCGCAAGATTTGGAGTATCCCCTCATTATGTTGCGTTAACCCAATAAGGGCTGGAATCCTTCGCACTGGGCGAGTTTGAAACCTTTCGGTATTGGCGAACAATACCCCAATAATTACTGGGAAGTCTTTAGAGCGGCTTGGATGAGCCGAGACCAATTGCCTTATGCTTGGGAAATCCTTAATAAAGGTGTCTGTGACGGTTGCGCCTTAGGGACAACTGGGATGAAAGATTGGACAGTTGATGGCATTCATGTCTGTAATGTTCGGCTACGGCTGTTGCGGATGAATACCATGCCAGCTTTTGATGCCCAATTGTTGGAGGATGTTTCTCAACTCAGGGGGCAAAAAAGCGCCGAACTCCGTGATTTAGGGCGACTTCCCTACCCAATGATGCGGCAACGGGGGGAGAAAGGCTTCCGTCGAGTTAGCTGGGATGAGGCTTTAGATGTCATAGCATCCCGTATCCGTGCGTCCTTACCTAATCGACTCAGTTTCTACATCACTAGCCGAGGCACTGTCAACGAAACCTACTACGCTACCCAGAAAGCCGTCCGGGCAATG
Source organism: Symplocastrum torsivum (assembly GCF_059505465.1). Lineage (NCBI taxonomy): Bacteria > Bacillati > Cyanobacteriota > Cyanophyceae > Oscillatoriales > Microcoleaceae > Symplocastrum > Symplocastrum torsivum. The sequence continues at coordinate 43,134 of NZ_JCACKQ010000042.1, forward strand.
GGAAGCAATAACATTGACAACGCTGCCCGCATTTGCTACTCTCCGAGTACGGCTGGACTGAAAGCGGCATTAGGTGCAGCCGCTACTACTTGCTCTTATAAAGACTGGATTGGTACAGATTTATTAGTTTTCATTGGTTCCAATGTCGCTAACAACCAGCCCGTTACGGTCAAGTATCTACATTGGGCAAAAAAAGCGGGTACTCGAATTGTCGTCATCAACACCTACCGGGAACCAGGAATGGAACGCTACTGGGTGCCTTCGATTCCTGAAAGCGCTCTTTTTGGCACCAAATTTGCAGAAGACTTCTTCCTTGTGAATATGGGCGGGGATATTGCCTTCCTGAATGGCACCGTCAAACATATGATTGATAATGGCTGGGTAAATCAATCGTTTATCGATCGCTACACTACAGACTTTGATGAACTACAAGCCTCACTTGCTGCCCAGTCTTGGGAAGAATTAGAGCGTATCTCTGGGGCAACCCGCGAGGAGATGTATGCCTTTGCCAAAATGGTCGGTGAAGCTGACAAAGCTGTGTTTGTTTGGAGCATGGGCATTACCCAGCATGAGTGCGGCGAAGACAACGTGCTATCAATTATCAACCTTGCCTTGACGAAAGGATTCGTGGGCAGAGAAGGGTGCGGCTTGATGCCGATTCGGGGACACTCTGGCGTACAAGGAGGGGCTGAGATGGGCTGCTACGCCACTGTCTTACCCGGTGGTAAGCCGATTACTCCAGAGAATGCGGCAAAACTGAGTGAACAATGGGGCTTTGAAGTACCCACCACTCAGGGTTTAATTGCTTCGGAAATGATTGATGCTGCCTATGAGGGACAACTAGATGTGTTGTTTTCGGTAGGAGGCAACTTCTTAGAGGTTTTGCCTGAACCTGATTATGTGGAGGAGGCACTAAAGCGTGTACCCCTGCGGGTTCACATGGATATTGTTCTTTCAACGCAGATGCTCGTGGAGCCAGAGGATACAGTGGTACTGCTACCTGCAACAACGCGCTACGAAGTGCCAGGAGGCGTTACCGAAACTAGCACCGAACGACGGGTAATTTTCAGCCCGGAAATTCCTAGACCTCGAATTGGAGAGGCGCGTCCAGAGTGGGACGTGTTTATGGAACTGGCTGAGCGCGTGCGACCGGATTTAGCAAATAAGCTTGGGTTCGATAGTACGTCTGCAATTCGCCAAGAGATTGCTCAGCTTATTCCTCAGTATGCCGGAATCCAGCACTTAAAGGAAGCAGGCGACCAGTTTCAGTATGGAGGAGCGCATCTATGCTTTGGCTGGAACTTCCCAACACCGGATGGGAAAGCGCATTTTGCAGCCTTGTCTTTGTCCCAACGAGAATTACCAGAGGGCTGTTTCCTGGTAGCAACGCGCCGAGGCAAGCAGTTCAACAGCATGGTGCAAGAGCGCAAGGATGCGATTACAGGAGCGGTGCGAGAGGCAGTGCTGATGAGTCAGGTTGATGCAGAACAGTTGGGATTAAAGGATGGCGATGCGGTAATTCTTAGGAATGACTTGGGAGAGTTAAAAGGGCGAGTATACATTGCACCCATTAAACCAGGAAACTTGCAAGTGCATTGGCCGGAAGGGAATGTGTTGCTGGATAAGAGTAAGCGTTCTAAGGAAGGAGTTCCAGACTACAATGCATTGGTGCGTCTAGAAATAAGCTAATCAGCCTCCTCGGCAAGATTACTCAAGAGTGCGATCGCATTTTTTCCCTTTTCCTCTCGAAGTCATGATTCAGGCGTCTCCAAGCACTTTTGCGATCGCTAAATTGTACTTTGAGAACGAACTGTGTCACATTGGGAAAACTCAGTTGATTGCACTCCTCTTGTATCCTGGAAATTGGCACTCTTCACACAACAAGCCTTGCGCGTGCCGTCGGCAACCCTTGCCCAGTAGTAGAGAAAATCTGTGCTTGACCTAAAGCAAATTCGGGAAAATCCACAAAGCGTCCAAGAACGATTAGATAAACGCGGTGTTGGTCAATATGACCTTCAGCCAATTCTGGCTCTCAACCAACGTCAACGGGAACTAGAGACACAACGCACTCAACTGCAAGCCCGTAGTAACGAAATTGGTAAGCTGATTGGTCAAAAAATCAAAGCAGGTAGCGCTCCTGATGCGCCAGAACTGCAAGCGCTTCGGGATGAAGGCAACCAAATCAAAGCAACTCTCAGTAATTTAGAGCCGCAGGAAAAAGACCTAAAAGCCGAGATAGAAGCCCTCCTATTACCCCTGCCTAACTTACCCAGCGATTCAACGCCAGTTGGTAAGAGTGAAGAAGAAAATGTAGAAGTGCGGCGTTGGGGTGACGAATACATTCCCCAAAATGACAAGATTCTCCCCCATTGGGAAATTGGGGAAAAGCTTGGCATTCTCAACTTTGAACGGGCAGTAAAGATTGCTCAAAGTCGGTTTGTCACGTTAATTGGTGCAGGGGCTGCATTAGAACGAGCCTTAATCAGCTTCATGCTCGACAAGCAAACTGCTGCTGGTTACGTCGAAGTAATGCCACCACTTCTTATCAACAGCCAATCCCTGACAGCTACAGGGCAGTTACCTAAGTTTGCTGAAGAAAGCTTTAAGTGCGAACCTGATGATTTATGGCTCACACCTACCGCTGAAGTCCCGCTCGTCAACCTCTACCGAGATGAAGTTTTAGAGGCATCTGAGTTACCTATCTATCACTGTGCCTATACACCTTGCTTTCGCCGGGAAGCGGGTAGCTACGGACGAGACACACGAGGACTGATTCGACTCCATCAGTTTAATAAAGTTGAACTCGTAAAAATTGTCCATCCCTCTACCTCCGAAGAGGAGCATCAAAAACTGGTTCAGGATGCGGCGGCAATCTTGGAAGCCTTGAAACTACCCTACCGGATTATGGAACTGTGTACGGGGGACTTGGGCTTTGCTGCTGCCAAAACCTATGACTTGGAAGTTTGGCTACCCTCGGCTGGAAAATATCGTGAAATTTCTAGCTGCTCAAATTGCTTTGATTTCCAATCAAGACGGGGCAACATTCGTTTCAAAGAAGCTGGCAAAAAGGGAACACAGTTGGTTCATGCCCTGAATGGTTCAGGATTAGCAGTTGGGCGAACAATGTCAGCAATTCTAGAAAACTATCAACAACCTGATGGCACAGTAAAAATACCAGAAGTGCTGCAACCCTACCTAGGACGCGAAGTCTTGTAAAAGCTGACTGCTGACTGCTGAACGCTGAACGCTGACCGCTGAAAGCTAGTTGCTATACCAAGGAGGCAAGCCGCTAGCTGGCGACAAACCGTACAATGAAAAAACGCAAGCTATCGTTACATTAAAAAACACTTATGTCAATTTTGGCAGCGATCGCAGTTTTGGCGATTTTGATTGTAGTCCATGAGCTGGGTCATTTCATGGCAGCTCGTCTTCAGGGAATCTACGCCAATCGCTTTTCCCTGGGATTTGGTCCAATCCTATGGAAGTACCAAGGACCAGAAACTGAGTATGCTATCCGTGCCTTTCCTTTAGGCGGTTTCGTTGGTTTTCCAGATGATGACCCCGATAGCGATATTCCTCCTGATGACCCGAATTTGCTACGCAACCGCCCGGTTTTAGACCGAGCGATTGTTATTAGTGCTGGTGTCATTGCCAACCTGATTTTTGCTTACTTCCTCCTTGTCACACAAGCAGGAACAGTTGGTATTCCTGGCTTCAACGAAGCGGGTGTTCTGATTCCTCAAGTTGCCGCAGAAAGTAGTGCTATCGCCCAAAAAGCAGGTATTAAACCCGGCGATGTTGTTTTAGCCATAGATGGTCAAGATTTGGGGACAGGTTTAGAAGCGACGGAGGCACTGAAAAAGACGATTCAGAAATCTCCGAACCAACCCCTAGAGTTGACAGTTCAGCGAAATCAACAAAGCCTGTCAATTACGGTAAAGCCAGAACCAGGACAAGACGGTAAAGGTCGGATTGGTGTGCAGCTTGCTCCCAATGGCACGATTGTGCGTAAGCGAGCCAGTAATATTTTGGAGGCTTTCAGCACCGCTGCCGAAGAATTTGAGCGCGTTGCCATTCTTATCGTTCAAGGTTTTGGGCAACTGATTAGTAACTTTGGCGAAACGGCTGGACAGGTTTCTGGCCCTGTTGAGATTGTTCGGATTGGAGCGAATGTTGCTCGTTCAAATCTTGCGGATCTTTTCCAATTTGCTGCCCTGATTAGCATCAACTTGGCAGTTATTAATATCTTGCCCTTACCTGCCCTTGATGGTGGTCAACTGGCGTTCTTGCTAATTGAAGGGGTTCGGGGTAAACCTTTACCGCTTGAAATCCAGCAGAACATTATGCAAACTGGACTTGTTCTATTACTGGGTTTAGGTATTTTCTTGATTGTTCGAGATACAGCTAACCTAATTCCTACAAGTTGGGTACAAAACTTATTGCAGTAGGAAAAAAGGACATCTACGCGATCGCAAATGAGTATCACCCGTAAATGGTCTGCTAAGCAACAACGGGCTTTGGAGATTCTAATTCGTCTGAAGCGACTTTATCCCGAAGCCCCTTGTACGTTGAACTACGAAACGCCGCTACAGTTATTGGTGGCAACAATCCTCTCAGCGCAATGTACTGATGAGCGGGTAAACCTAGTAACTCCAGCATTGTTCCGCCGCTTTCCCACTGCTGCTGCTTTCGCGGCTGCCGATGTGGAAGAAATTGAAACGTTGATACGGTCTACGGGGTTTTATCGCAACAAAGCGAAAAATATCCTAGGCGCTTGCCGCATGATTATGGCGGAATTTGGGGGGGAAGTGCCAAAACGGATGGAAGAACTCCTGAAGTTGCCTGGGGTTGCCCGTAAGACGGCGAATGTGGTGCTTGCTCATGCCTATGACATTCACGAGGGCGTTACCGTAGATACTCATGTCAAACGTCTCAGTCGGCTTTTGGGCTTAACTGAACAAACCGACCCAATTCGTATTGAGCGAGATTTGATGAGACTCTTGCCTCAACCGGAATGGGAAAATTGGTCAATTCGGCTGGTTTATCATGGTCGAGCGACTTGTAAAGCGCGAAAACCAGAGTGTTATGCTTGTGCCTTGGCGGATTTATGCCCTAGTGCTGGCTTAGCTAGCGCAACGCCTGTGGAGACAGTTCTTGTAGAATCTCCCACCGTTGTCCCTGCATCTGGGTGAAGCCATCAGATATCATAGAAAATGCTGTCTTTATTGAAGAATTAAGGATTCATGGCTAAAAAAAGTATGATTGAGCGCGAGAAAAAGCGCCAAAAGCTTGTTGAGAAGTACGCAGATAAGCGCGAAGCGCTCAAAGAAGAGTTTGAAAATGCGACAAATCAACGCGATAAGCTAGAAGCTCATCGTAAACTGCAACAACTGCCACGCAACAGTGCCCCCACGCGGGTGCGTAATCGTTGCTGGATGACAGGACGTCCTCGTGGTTACTACCGGGACTTCGGACTCTCTCGCCATGTGATGCGGGAATGGGCACACAAAGGTCTGTTGCCGGGGGTTGTCAAGTCTAGCTGGTAGTTCCTAGTCATTAGTCAAAAAGCCAATGTGACCCATGACTAATGACTAATTACCACAGCAACGGTCAATACCGAGGCTGTCTAAGAGTAAGTCACTCACAGCATTTGCGATCGCAAACTCGCTGTAAAAGCTTTCTCGAAAGTCAAACGCCTGCATCTCTGTGAGAATTGCAATCACCAGCGCTCCCACATCGTTTTCGCCTTCCATCCGCTGGCGGACAAAGATCTGAGCTGCCCGTTGGGCAATCTGTTGATTAACAGGTTCTGGAAGAAACTCTTGATTGAGCCAGTTGGCAAGAGCGACTCGCAACCATTCACCTTCCTGCTGAGGATTCTGGGCAGGTGGGAGCGTAATTGGTGGAATAGGTTCAGGCATAAGGACAATGTAACAACAAGAGAGGTCTTGGCATCATTCTAGGTGCCATAGGCATTGAGCAAAGGGCAGGGGAAGCAGGAGAAGTAAGCTAATTGGATAATATACAAAAGCGACTCCAGTGCTGAGTTCAGTTGATGATAATTGACATTCCTGCTCTAATCCAGGGGTACGCCCAAGGCTACTTCCTAATGGCAGATGATACGGGTGATTTAGGGTGGTACTCCAGTCGGACACGCACACTAATTCCCTTAGATGAGCGATTCCGTTACCCAAAATCACTGCGTCGAGTCCTGAACCAGGAACGCTTTAGCGTCACTATTAACCAAGACTTTAAAGGTGTCGTTGCTGGTTGTGCAGATCGAGATTCTACCTGGATTTCTGCTGAACTCCAAGAGATTTATTGGGCACTCTACAAAGCAGGCTGGGCTTATAGCTTTGAGACTTGGCAGGGGGATCAGCTTGCAGGAGGAATTTTAGGAATAGTGATTGGTGGAGCTTTCATTGGTGAATCAATGTTCTACCGAATTCCTGAAGGCTCAAAGGTAGCAATGGTCAAGTTGGTTGAGCAACTACGACGCAAGGAATTTATTCTCTTTGATGCTCAGATGATGAACCCGCACTTAGAGCGGTTTGGGGCGTGTGTGGTTGATGACGAGCAGTATCAATCCTTGCTACAGCAAGCTTTACAGCGGCAATGTTCTCTTGAGTAGGACTAGGCAATTCAAAATACTGACTGTTTTATGTGCAAGTCGTACAGAATGTGCCTACAGCCTCGGAAAACCGCTGATTCTGCTCCATCAATGCCATATGACCACCTGGCTTTATGGTCATTAGTTCAGCTTGAGGCAATTGGGCTTTCATCCGAATGCTGGCTGGGGGAGTAGTGGCTATGTCTGAAGCGCCGCAGACAACTAGCACCGGAACATTGATTGTCGAGAGTGTCCTTGTTTCCTCGTAATTGAACATTGCCAGTGTGCCACGAGCGAGAACTCCGGGCGATGCAAATGCTGATAACAAAGATGAGAAATCCAGTTGACCGCGTGTTTCCGTACCCTTAAATCCAGAAATCTCTACGCTGATGTGCAGCGAACCATTGAGATAGCTTAGCCAAGTCATTAGCCAAAAGATGGGTGACAGCAAAATAGTCAGATACAAGAGCGGTTCGAGTAACGGCTTCTGTAATGTGCGTAACAAACCGCTCAATATCGAGGTCTTTACCGGATTAGTGTAGGTAGTATCTACGAGGATTAAGCCAGCTACCTGATGCCCCAACTGCTCAGGAAACAGCCGACAGAATGTCAAGATAATCATGCCACCCATGCTGTGTCCGAGTAGGATAACAGGTTTGTCTCCCGCGATCGCAACAACGGCTTCTAAATCTCGCGCATATTTTTCGAGGGAGTAGTCTTTGTTTTTCGGCTTACTAGATTTTCCTAATCCTGGTAAGTCCCAAACAATCACGCGGAAGCGATCGCATAGTTGTCGCTTGGCATAATACCAAACAGTACTGTTCGGTCCCCAACCATGTGAGAGGATAATCGGTTGTCCATCTTCTGGCCCATAGAACTCCACCTGAAGCACACTACCATCTGGTCGTGGTATCCATTGCACAGTACCAGAGCGTATGCGCTTGGGTTCATCAACTCCTGGGCGACGCAGAAGTGGCAAGCTGATAAAACGACCCGCAAAAGACCACAGAACCATTACTAGTCCTGCGATTAAGTAGTGCCTCCCCACCAGTTCCCCTTCGTACCACTCATAGAGAATGTAAATCCCTCCACTAAGTATGCTGAGGGACAAGAGTCCCATCAGCCACATCATGAGGAAATTAAGGGGCATGAACTGCATGAGCCGAAACCTTTAGCGTAGGATATTTGCTGCGTTGTCTTCCAGTGTCATACCGAGGTTAGACCACAGCTAGCTCAATAGCAAGTAAACTCCTCTAGCGGGTTCTCCTTAAAGGGGTTTAATAAGTGAAAACAGTTGAGTTTTTATCTTACCTTCGTAGCTTAGATATTCAGGTTTTTGTTGAAGGCGATGGCTGCGCCGGTTTGCGAAGTGACCTTCGCAATCTGCCTCTGGAGGAGGTTCGCCTTCGTTGCAATGCTCCTGAAGGAACTCTGACACCAGAAGTGCGTGCAGAAATACAAGAGCGCAAAGCAGAGCTTATCTCCTTTCTTAGGGCAGCGAATCGTACTACTAGCCAAACGCCTACATCCCTTTTACCAATCCCGCGCGACACAACCCTTCCCCTTTCATACGCTCAACAGCGGCTGTGGTTCCTCGACCAGTTGGTTCCTAATAATGCCTTCTATAACACCCCAGCCGCACTACGTCTGGTTGGTTCACTCAACTTGGCGGCACTGGAACGGACTTTCAATGAAATTGTGCGCCGTCACGAAGCGTTGCGGACTACTTTTGTAACGGTAGATGGGCAACCTGTTCAAGTAATTGCCCCCACCTTAACCTTATCTCTACCAGTAGTTGACTTGCAGCACTTTCCAGAAGCCGAACGAGAGAATGAAGTACAACGGCTAACCAGCGAAGCAGCTCAGCGTCCTTTCGATTTGTCCAAAAGTCCATTGCTGCGAGTAACACTACTACGGCTGGATGAATCAGAATACGTGCTACTGCTGATTCTGCACCACATTGTCTCCGATGGCTGGTCTATGGGGGTACTGATTCGGGAGATAGCGACCCTCTACACGGCTATCAACAACGAGAAGCCCTCCCCTCTCCCCTCACTACCTATTCAGTATGCCGACTTTGCTCACTGGCAGCGTGAGTGGTTGCAAGGGGACGTGCTAGAAACGCAGCTAGCTTACTGGCGAAAGCAGTTGGATGGCATTAGCGTGCTGAATCTCCCAACTGACAAACCGAAACCAGCCGATCAAACCTATCGGGGTGCAACGCAATTTCTGCAACTACCGAAGCACCTGAGCGAGGGATTAGAAGCCTTGAGCCAAGGGGAAGGCGTAACCTTGTTCATGACGTTGCTGGCAGCGTTCCAAATCTTGCTACACCGTTACACGCAGCAAGAGGACATCGCGGTAGGTTCCCCGATCGCCAATCGTAACCGTAGTGAAATTGAAGGATTAATTGGCTTTTTTGTCAATAGCTTGGTGTTGCGTACCGATTTATCAGGAAACCCAACATTTCGGGACGTTTTGAGCCGAGTGCGAGAGGTAGCACTAGGAGCCTATGCTCACCAAGATTTACCCTTTGAGAAGTTGGTGGAGGAACTGCATCCGGAACGCAACTTGAACCAAAATCCTCTATTTCAGGTAGTGTTTGCGCTACAAAATGCGCCAATGGAGGCGCTAGAATTGCCAGGACTAACGCTAAGTCCACTGCAATTTGTTGATACGGGGACAACGCGGTTTGATTTGGAGTTCCATCTGTGGGAGAGAACGCAAAAGAATGGCTCAGGGGTAGATAGCGCAGATGGGATTAGCGGTTTCGTCGTGTACAGCACTGATTTATTCGATGCAACGACAATTACCCGGATGCTAGGGCATTTCCAAACGCTGCTAGAGGGGATTGTTGCAAACCCAGAACAACGGATTGCAGACTTATCAATATTAAGTGAAGCAGAGCGCCATCAACTGTTAGTTGAGTGGAACAACACTCAGGTAGATTATCCCAAAGCACAGTGCATCCATCAGTTGTTTGAGGCTCAGGTAGAGAAGAATCCTGATGCGATCGCATTAGTCTTTGAAGACAAACAACTAACTTATCAGGAGTTGAACAGACGCAGTAACAAACTTGCCCATTATTTACAGAAACAGGGTGTTTGTACGGAAGTTTTAGTCGGACTTTGTGTAGAGCGTTCTATAGAAATGATCGTGGGGATGTTGGGCATCCTTAAAGCAGGAGGAGCCTATTTACCCTTAGACCCTAGCTATCCCTCCGAACGCTTGAGCTTTATGCTTGAAGATGCTCAGGTAAAAGTTTTATTAACGCAGCAGCAGTGGGTGGAGCGATTGCGATCGCATAATTCTCACATACTCTGTTTAGATAAAGATTGGGAGACTCTTGCCCAAGAGAGCGAAGATAATCCTACCAGCAACCTTACAGCAAATAACCTAGCTTATGTTATCTATACCTCTGGCACTACAGGAAAGCCTAAAGGGGTTCAAGTTGAACATCGTGCCTTGTTAAATCTCATCTTTTGGCATCAACAAGCGTTTGCTGTTTCACCACTTGACCGTGCTACACAAGTTGCAGGAGTTGCATTTGACGCTTGTGGGTGGGAAATTTTGCCTTACCTGAGTGCAGGAGCTAGCCTTTATTTTCCGAATGATGAAATTAGGCGATCTCCTGAGCAAATTCGAGACTGGCTAGTATCAAAATCAATAACTATTAGCTTTTTACCAACACCTCTAGCAGAAAAAGTTTTGTTATTAGATTGGTCGAAGAACACAGCTTTACGGCTATTACTAACAGGAGGAGACAAACTACATCAGTATCCCTCAGCTTCCCATCCTTTTCAGGTAGTGAATAATTATGGACCAACTGAGAATACAGTTGTTACAGTATCCGGTCATGTTGCTGCTAAAGAGCAATCTAAGGTAGCACCTGCAATTGGTCGTCCCATTGCCAACATTCAAGTTTATGTTCTGGATAAGTATTTACAACCTGTACCGCTTGGCGTTGCAGGTGAGTTGTACATTGCTGGTGCTGGACTAGCACGAGGGTATCTAAACCGTCCGGAATTAACGGCTAAACAATTCATTCCTAATCCTTTTAGCAATAACCCAGAAGCACGTCTTTATAAAACAGGTGATTTAGTTCGTTATCGACCAGATGGGAATCTTGAATTTTTAGGTCGCCTTGATGAGCAAGTTAAGATTCGCGGCTACCGTATCGAGTTAGGAGAAATCGAATCAGTGCTGAGTCTGCATCCAGCAGTGCTGCAAACAGTAGTAATAACTCGTGAGGATGTACCGGGTGAAAAACGCTTAGTGGCTTATGTCACGCTGAATGCCCAAGAGAGCGACATTCAAGAGCCGATGCAAGAAACGCAATTGCAGGACGAACAAGTATTGCAATGGCAGATTCTTTACAACGAGACGTACAACCAACCTGCGGCTAATTCTGATCCAACCTTCAATATTGTGGGCTGGAATAGCAGCTACACTGATCAACCTATTCCAGTAGAGCAGATGCGAGAGTGGGTAAACAACCAAGTCTTGCAGATTCTTGCTTTGCAACCCAAGCGAGTGCTAGAAATCGGCTGTGGTACAGGTCTATTATTGTTCCGGATTGCGCCCCACTGCACTAAATACTGGGGAACGGACTTTTCGCAGACATCACTCAACTACATCCAGCAGCAGTTGGCACAATTACCTCCTGTAAAGTTGCTCCAAAGAATGGCGACTGACTTTGAGGGAGTGGAGACAGAAGCTTTTGATGCGGTTATTCTCAACTCTGTTGTGCAATATTTCCCCAGTATTGAGTATCTGGTGCGCGTGCTAGAGCGATCTGTAAAAGCATTAGCCCCTGGTGGCTTTATCTTCATTGGAGATGTGCGTAGCCTCCCCCTGTTGCAACCATTTCACGCCTTAGTGCAACTGCATCAAGCAGAACCCTCCCTGACTCGCGAACAGTTGCAGCAACGGGTACAACTACAAATGTTCCAGGAAACAGAGTTAGTTATTGACCCAGCTTTCTTCAGTGCATTAAAGCCGCGTTTTCCCCAAATTACCAACGTAGAGATTCAACTAATGCGGGGTCGTCATCACAATGAGTTAACTCAGTTTCGTTACAATGTGATTCTTCATATTGGAGCTGAAACTGACCCCCCCAGCCCCCTCACTAAAGCTCCGGCTTGCCAAGGGGAGAGTAATAGAGAGTTAAAATGGTTGGACTGGCGTGAAGATAATCTGACAGTAGCAAAGGTGCATGAGTTGTTGGCTGAGAACCAACCAGAGAGACTAAGTATTTCTTGTGTGCCTAATGCACGGGTGATGGTAGCAGTTAAAACGGCAGAATGGCTATCGGGTGCAGAAGAATTTAAAACAGTAGGTCAGTTTCAGAAAGCCTTGCAGGAACTCCAAGATTTGGGAGTGGAACCAGAGGATTGGTGGGCAATTGGTGAAGAACTACCGTATAGCGTTGAGATTAGCTGGTCAGATTCAGGTACTGATGGACGCTATGATGTGTCGTTTGTACGCTGCCAAGCTAATAACCAAGGAGTGGTGGAGAATTCTAAACTCATCGCCCCATCTCCCCATCGCCCCATCTCCCTATCTCCTTTAGTGCAGCAGGAGGAACGGGCGCGTCCGTGGCGTTCTTATGCCAATAACCCTTTGCAAGCGAAAGCCGCACGTAAGTTGGGGCACCAATTGCAGATTTATTTAGCCCAAAAGCTACCTGAGTACATGGTGCCCTTAGCTTTTGCTGTACTGGAGTCCCTACCTCTAACGCCTAATGGCAAAGTGGATCACAGGGCACTACCTATACCTGAACTAGTCAAGCTAGAGTTGACAGGGAGTTACGTTGCGCCTCGGACACCCGTTGAGGAAGTATTGGTGAAAATTTTTGCTGAGGTTTTGGGACTCAAGCGGGTGGGTATCCATGACAATTTCTTTGAATTAGGTGGTCATTCCTTACTGGCGACTCAGCTTGTATCCAGAGTGCGCGATGCATTTGGGGTAGAGTTGCCTTTGCGGAGTGTATTTGAGGCACCTGCGATCGCACAACTCTCTAAAGTGGTTGAAAGCTCGAAAGTTAGCTCAGCTCAAACTAAAGCCCCAGCGTTAGTACCAATTTCTCGTGAGGCTCGACGGATGAAGCTATCTTCGCTGAACAAAGAAAGCAAGTAGAATCAAAAGCAACAATGACTGAGCCAGAACTATTTGATGTAATTGAATTGCTTGTAGACTTGCCTGAGTATAACCTCCGCTCAGGAGTCCAGGGTGCGATCGTGGAATGTTATCCAGGTGGTACCTATGAGGTGGAGTTTAGCAATAAGGACGGGGAAACTCTAGTAGACTTCGGCGGAAGTCTACCTGCCATTATGCCGCCAAAGCCTTACCC
>NZ_JCACKQ010000043.1:0-56083 GCF_059505465.1 Symplocastrum torsivum
ATCCCGCTTAAACTATTGATGGCTAAGGGTTTCGGCTTTGTGCAGCAAGCCCTATTTAGACCCGCCTTTCCTAGAAAATCTGTAGGGTAATCGACTGGCTTGGCTTAGTTATCCTGTATGAGCAGAAAAATTGGATTTTGGTTACTTTGGCTTGGTGTTATCACTTATGCCTTTCTTCTTGCCCCTCCCAACCAACCTGAAACCCCAGAACTGATTAAAAATCTTTCCACAGGTAAGTGGGAAGGGATTAACCCGTTAATCATTGCCCTATTCAACATCATGGGTATCTGGCCGATGATTTATGGGGCATTGATGTTTATTGATGGCAGACAGCAGAAAATCCCTGCATGGCTCTTTGCCACAGTATCGTTTGGTGTAGGAGCGTTTGCCTTGTTGCCCTATCTGGCGCTACGCCAACCGAATCACGAGTTTACTGGCTCTAAGGGCACCTTCCTAAAGGCGTTAGATTCTCGCTGGCTTGGTGTTGCCCTTACTTTAGGAACTTTGGGTTTGTTGAGCTTCGGGTTACTTAAAGGCAATTGGGGAGATTTTGCTCAGCAGTGGCAAACCAACCGCTTCATTCATGTCATGAGTTTGGATTTTTGCCTATTGTGCCTCTTGTTCCCAACACTTCTAGGCGATGATATGGCACGACGTGGTTGGAAAAATTCCCAAGTATTTTGGGCGGTAGCGCTAGTACCTCTAGTTGGACCACTACTGTATCTTTGTCTACGCCCATCTCTCCCAGATTCTGGGGATGAGGTAGCGGCTGGTAGTCAGCAGCCAGTTTAAGCACTGGAATAATTTCAATTTCAACTGGGGTGCTAGGATTCGAACCTAGGGAATGGCGGGACCAAAACCCGCTGCCTTACCACTTGGCTACACCCCATTGGCTTCACCTTGATGATTCTAGCAATTAATGCCCAAGGAATGTCAAGTTATTCGATGAGTTTTAGATAAATTTGGGTGAGCGGGAAGATTGGGAAGGGAAAAGTTCGTTAACTGTACAAATTGATATAGCGGTTTCCTGGCGAGATGAGGTACAGCTCAGGTGTCTGAAACCAAAAGAGAGCGAGGAAAACGAAAAAGCTGATAGCTGATAGCTGACGGCTTTCTGCTATAGAGGGCTTGCAACTTCAATTTCTGCAAGCCCTCTATTCAAAAACGTTACTTAGTTGTCTTATGTAGGGTTGAAGTGCCAAGCCAACTTAGGCAGGATAAATGCGTAAGCGCCGATTGGGTTCATCGCCGAAACTGTCAGACTTAAGGCGATAGTGTTCGACTAGCTCATGTTGCATCTTACGCACTTTTGGCGATCGCGGCAGCAATTCCACAGGTTGCCCTTTGGGAATCACGATTTGCTCAACCGCAAGACGGGCTTCCTCTAGTGCCTCAATTTCGTCTTCTGTGCCACTTTCGGTAAATAAGCGCAAGTCAGCCTCATCTGGCATACTAGGGTCGTCCATGTCCAACAGATGCCGCAAAGCGCGGGTAATCTGAGGGATGGTGCTGGCTTTTACAGCATGGATAGGTACCTGACGCGCTTTGGCAATTGAGCGAAGCTTGCCGTGATTTTTGACGTGCGATCGCAAACCCAGAACCGCATCTGCACTATCCAGGTCTTTTGTCAAGACTACGGGCAAGTTTAGTACCCGGATGACTTGCTCCAATTGATGGCGGCTGACACCGTAAGGATAAACATGCAGTGGCAAATCCTCTCCATTTGGGCCTGGCATCCGCATCCCACTGCCCAACCCGTCTTGCTGCTGCCAAGATTGATCGAGCAACTGTTCAAAATAACGATTTTCAGAAGTCCGCTCTGGTGCCTGACGCGACAGTGGCTTCATCTGCCCGGATGAGCGCCAGCCATTTGGTCTTGTCATGGAAGAGGAGAGAACATTTCTGTTCGGTGGTGTTGCTACCGGAGCACTAGGAAACTCACGGGTAATCATCACCTTCCCAGTGTCATCTACCATTCTCACCTGTGGATTCGGTTGACGACTTCTGAGCAACTCATCAACCGTGTCAGAAACGCTCTCGTGGATTACCCAGCGCTGCCGCTCTAGCATTTCCACTGCAATTTCAAACGTTGGAGGTGCCTTACGCTCTAGAACGGTTTTCTGAGAGCCTCGGCGTCTCGCTTCATCATCTCCCAGTGTTACCGCCTGTATACCCCCAACTAAATCAGAGAGGGTAGGGTTTTTAATCAGGTTTTCAATTTGATTCCCGTGAGCCGTTCCCACTAACTGAACACCTCGCTCCGCAATGGTACGAGCAGCTAATGCTTCGAGTTCTGTACCAATTTCATCAATCACGATGACTTCGGGCATATGGTTTTCCACCGCCTCAATCATCACCTGATGCTGAAGTTCCGGACGGGCGACTTGCATTCGTCTCGCTCTCCCAATCGCTGGGTGGGGAATGTCGCCATCACCCGCAATTTCATTGGAAGTATCAATAATCACAACTCGTTTGTGCAAATCATCAGCTAAGACTCTGGCAATTTCCCGCAAAGCCGTTGTTTTGCCAACACCCGGACGCCCCAGCATGAGAATTGACTGACCCGTTTCTACCAAGTCACGAATCATGCCAATCGTGCCAAAGATGGCTCGACCAACACGACAAGTTAAGCCAATAATTTCACCAGGGCGATTACGAATTGCACTAATCCGGTGCAGAGTTCGCTCAATTCCAGCCCGATTATCGCCGCTGAAGTGTCCCACTCGCTCAACGCAATAATTCAACTGTTCCTGAGTGACGGGTATGTCGGAGAGATACTCCGCCTTGCCAGGAAAACGCACTTCTGGGAAGCGGCCAAGATCCATGACCACCTCAATCAAGCTGTCTCGCTGTGGGTGTTGCTCTACTGATGAGCGAATTTGCTCAGGCAAAATCTCTAGCAACTTTTGGAGGTCGTCTGTAATCTGCATCCTGTTTGAAATGAGGTTTTCGTCCACTACTGGCGCTTCTTGATTAGAAAACAGTTGTTGATCAGAGGGATTGATACTGTGGAAATTCACCATATGCTCGCATCAAAGACAGCGATCGCTGCTTTTGTCGGTGGGCTGGAAAATTTGTTTTTACTAAACTTTTTGGTTTAGTTAGGTAACGGTTGCGGCAGTTTTTTTCTGAACTTTAGCTGCGAAACGAGAGAATGGGCACTTGCCACCGCCTGCCAAAGCAATTCAGGTAAGGCTTCAAGGTGCCCGAAGGCAGGGCTTTGATGTGAAACAAGATTTCTCTCAACGTCTTCGCCATTCAATTCTTCTAATTTGTCTAGAATCGGTGAAAGTAATACACGAGCGTAACTACCATAAGCAATACCTGCAACATAATGTTGGCCGTGGGGAGCCGTGACTAAGGGCGAGGTAACCGTATCCGTTTTGAAGCAGGGAGAAACCGGGGAGAAGGGAATTTTTTCTGTTATGTCTCCCCATTCCCCATTCCCCATTCCCCATTCCCCATTCCCCATTCCCCACTCCTTAAGTAGCCCTGCTGCTTTGAGTTTTGCCACGGTATGGTTGTTGGTACCACCAGCTAGCTGTACATATCCCGGTAACCCCGCCGCAATGACTTTGTCAGAGAGTTTTACAGCTGCTCTTGTCGCGCCAGCACCAATATCGCCACTCATCGGACGACCATCAGTCTGCCAAACGAGGGCACAGGGTAGAGGTGTGATGAGTTCGTAAAGTGACCATAGGTACTCAATCAAACCGTCATCATCAGGACAGCTAATTGCTAAGAGCTTGAGCTTTTCGACCCACGGCGCGATCGCGTTCCACAGCCGTTGAAAATCTGCAAAATGCCCAACTTGTGTATGGATTTCCAGAGCATCAACACCACTTCGGAGAATTAGCGGTGCGATCGCTTCCGGAGCTGATACATAGGAGCGCGTATAAATTAGCTCACTAGGGCAAACAGGTAGGCAACGACCACAGCCGTAACACTGTTGGTCAATGACTCCAGAGAAATGCTGATCCGATTTTGGCTGTTGGATATCGGCTATCGAATGGCTTTCCCTCTGAGCAATCTGTCTGCTGCCGATTTGGGGTTGAGACTTCGGGATTCGGGAACCCTCCTGTGCTCCCTCTTTCTCCTTCTTTCTCTGTGTGTGGTCACTAGCTTTTTGGAAAACGATAGCTTGTGCTGGGCAAATCTTTTCGCAGGGACGAGGGCAGTCTGCTGGACACAACTCTGGATTAAATTCAGCTTTGCGGAAATGTGGGTCTTCCCCATCATTCAAGCTCACCATTAGCCAGGGTCGGCTTCGGAATCCAAACCCTCGCACTTGAGCCACCTCACCTAGTTCACTGGCAACTTCTATGGCTTCTTTAGCCGCTGCAATTACCGCTGGGTCAGCTGCGACATCAATGCAATCAGCACCAGCGAGAGTGTAAGCCAAGGTAAGATTTCGGACAGCAGGGAGGTGTTGGAAGCTCGCTCCGCAGATGAGCTTAAACCAGTGACCCTCCCTTAGGGAATGCAAGGGATAGTACAGTTCAGTCACCCCTATATGCTAAATCGTTACTAAAAAAATTGGGAGGTAAATTTTACGACCTTAAGTGGCGAAAAGCCGTAGGGGTGACATCACTGGCTAGGTCTTTTGATGGGTGTGATCGCCAATTTCCTTTACCCATATGTATAGATGTAGCGAACCCTCTCTAAGACTCACGCCAAATCTAGTGGTTGAGTCATTAAACATCTGCAAAAAAATAGCGAGAACGTAGCGTCTCGCCAATGATTAAGTTTTTTTCATTTATCGACAAACTCGGATAAATTATCCCGTCTAATCGCTGATGGCATTGAGCAGCACTTCTGATAAGGTCACATCTGCCATGTCATCAATCGTGAGCGTGTCACAGATATCAAACTTTGCTCCAATACCTTGCAACTGATCATCCAATGCCTTGAGGAACTGACTTGCTGTAGCGTCGTTACCGACTTGAATCATTGAAATTGCCAGTTCTTCATCCCGTTCCATCTGGCGTGATGCTTCAACAATCGCAACCATTACAGCTTTGCGGTCATCTGGCTCACCATCTGTGATCACCAAAATCGTCTCGCCACCTGGCTTTGTTTGCCCAGAGGCTTTGTGCTGAAAATATCGGTCAGCCGCATCTTTCAGCACAGCCGCAAGGTTTGTAGTCCCTGCTGGGTCATTTTCTTGAAAAATTTGTGCAACCTTACTAGAAGTCACATTGTCGTAGCGTTTGAAGCGGCTTGAAAATACATACACAGTAATGCCATCTGGGTCAAACTGTTCGCATTTTCTCGCCAATGCCAGGGTAGATTCCTGTGCGGCATCCCAACGACTTCTTCCACCCAATTGATCAGGAGTGGACATACTGCCGCTTTTGTCAATTATTAGTGTGTAATCTCGGTTTTGCACAGTAAAAGCCTCCTTCGAGGAAAAAATCAAGGCAATAGGCTAACTTACTTCCCACAGTACTTGCCACTTAAGCAAGTCAAAACAAGCGTGGTAGCAAGACTCCTGATGCCTATCTCTAGGCAAATTAAATGTGGCATAGCTGACCATTGGTACTCGATTGTGCAAACTTGAGGTAACCAATGGTCAAAGCTAGTTCTTAGTCATTGATGGCATTTAGCAACACTTCCGCCAACGTCAGGTTCTCCATGTCATCCAGGGTAATTGTGTCAACAATATCAAATTTTGCTCCAGCCCCTTGGAGTTCATCATCCAATGCTTTGAGAAACCGAGTTGCTGTAGCATCACTACCAACCTGGATTAGCGAAATTGCTAGTTCTTCATCCCGATCCATATGCCGCGAGGCTTCAATGATCACTCGCATCACCGCTTTACGATCGTCCGGTTCCCCATCCGTTATAACCAAAATCGTTTCCCCATTTGGTTTTGTCTCCCCTGCTGCCTTGCGTTGAAAGTACTTGTCAGTCGCATCCTTCAGGACACTTGCAAGGTCAGTGGTACCCATTGGATCGTTTTCTTGAAAGATTTGGTTGACCTTATCGGAAGTTACATTGTCGTAACGTTTAAAACGACCAGAAAATAGATAAACAGTAATGCCATCCGGGTCAAACTGTTCACATTTTCGTGCCAATGCCAGGGTAGACTCTTGGGCTGTCTGCCAGCGGTTTCTTCCACCAGGCTGGTCTGGGGTTGACATACTGCCGCTTTTGTCAATGATTAGTGTGTAGTCACGATCTTCCATAATTGAACCTCCCATTCAAAGAACAACCCCCTACAATCGTCAGCATTGCATTCCTGATCTAAGCCTATACGACTCTCCAACCAACCTGTCGGTTTCAATAGAGTGATCTCTTACGAACAATCAGTTCTTGCTAAATTGCTGTAATAGTTATCACCCTTGACGTTCCAATTTATGCAAGAAGCCTAATCTAGGTAAAATTCCAAATAAAATGCCGATACTGTTTGCGATCGGCTATCAGTTTTTTTCACTTCTAAATGTTTGACGATTACCGATGAGTTTCTCGTAAAGCTTGCAGATAATCAATAGCTGCTTCTAGTTTGGAGGAATAGGAATAAGAAAAATCTTCAAACCACATTCCTTCTTCTGAACGAGGATTGAGATTTTTTAGCCACTCTGTTGCTTCTTGAGTGAGTGCCTCCCGTTGCCTTTTCTTCCTCTGCTCAGCTCGAAGTTGTTCTTCTCGAAGTTGTTGCTCTTTTCGGAGTTGTTCTTCTCTGAGTTGCTGCTGTTTTTGGAGTTCCTCAGCTTGCTGTTTTTCTTCAAACTCAGCTTTAACCTGTGACAACAAACTGTCCTGGGCAGGAGATACCCAACTTTGTTGCAAAGGTTGAGATTGGTAAGTCGGTGCAGCAGGTGGAGGAGATTTAAATTCTTCCTCGTTGAAGAGAGGCTTTTTCTTGGGTTTTATCCCTTGGTCTTGTTCCTGATACTCGGCTTTAACTTGTGCCAATAAATCATCTATAGATTCCATTCTTTGACCCTCAGTTAATAGAGATTCTCCTAAATGAGCGTGTAGTCCCGATTTTCCAGCATATAGAGCCTCTCTCGATGAACTGCTAATTCTCTTGATACTTTTTTACACCTAATCAGTGATGGCGTTAAGTAAGACTTCTGACAAAGTCATGTCTTCCATGTCATCCATGGTTACTGTATCTACAATGTCAAACTTTGCCCCAGCACCTTGCAACTCATCATCTAAGATTTTGAGAAATTTAGTAGCTTGTGCATCTGTACCAACTTGAATGAAGGACAGGGCAAGTTCTTCATCCCGATCCATCCGTCGTGACGCTTCAATAATTACTTTCATGACGGCTTTGCGGTCGTCCGGCTCACCATCAGTCACTATTAAAATTGTCTCCCCGTTTGTCTTAGTTTGACCACTCGCCTTGCGCTGAAAATAGCTATTGGTTGCATCTAGCAGCACACTAGCTAAGTCAGTCCGTCCAGAAGGCTCATTTTCGCGAAAGATCTGCGGGACTTTATTGGAAGTGACGTTGTCGTAGCGTTTAAAGCGACCAGAAAACAAGTAAATCGTAATGCCATCTGGATCGAGTTCTTCACATTTACTTGCCAATGCCAGGGTAGTTTCCTGCATAACTTCCCAGCGGCTTTTACTAGATGGCTGATCTCTAACGGACATACTGCCGCTTTTATCAATAATTAATGTGTAGTCACGCTGCTCTAGCAAAATAATTTACCCCCAATCTTCTCAGTCTGTCTCAAGGGTATCAAAACCTGAAATCTGAGCTAAGTCGCTTGGGGGTGATAAAGGCGGCAGTATAAGATGTTGAGCTAATTACACCAGCCTAAGAACTCGCCGCTGTAGTGGTAGAGGTTAGGGAGTACCTGCTGACAAGAGTCCAGGTAACGCATTTTTAAGTGGTGTCCAACGGAAAGCGCGATCGCCTCCCATCTCCACAGCTATTTTCACTCGCGGTTCCTGTTTGGGCAATGTGGTTAAGTATTCCACTTCTTGCTGAGACAAAATCGAACCTTCAATAATCCAGAGTACTAATCCTTTTGATTTAGGAGGCAGATTTTCTAATTGGTAGCCCACTACAGGCGGCAGATAATAAACCCGAATATCTTTCTTACCTAAATGAGGAGGACGAACACCGTGGACACCAGTTAGATAAGCGGCTAAGTCACCCAACCCTCTAGCGCTAAAGTTCAAGGTGGTATAGCCTGCTGCGCGCAACCGACGGCGGTAGCGCCCTTCAAATCCTCCTTCTAAGGGCACATACATTGCCAATGCGCCCGACTGCTCTATGTCGCGGATGAATGAGCTGCCTGTTGTAATAAGTGCCATCTCTAACTCCGATTCCGCCTTAAGTTTTATAAACTATCGTTAGCAGTTTATTATAGATGATGGGCAGATTACGCCCTTCAATCCCTCAACTGCGATCAATTTGCTGAAAGTAAAGTGACTCACTAGACAAAGACAGGAAAATCATTGTATAGTTTAAAATTGTGATAAAACGAAGGTTGCGTGGAAGCAACTGAGGTCAGGATACGCTCTGGTCTTTGAACCACAGGTTCAAAACTGGGAAGTCCTTACAGGCGTTATTTGTTCTACCTAACGGTAAAGGCAAATACCCTTAATGTAAGAGAATTTGCAAGGTTCTTTGACTGACAGCTTCTATACTTAGACCTACTTGAACTTTCGCCACGTTAAGGATACTGGGGCTATTAAGACTTAAGTCCTGACGAGTTAAGGCGACAGGGTTAGTTAGTACTAACTCGTTAAAGCGGTTCGCACAATCTAGCTCTTAAAGATTGAAGGGCTACCAAAGGACATATTTTTTTCTTCGGCTGAAGAGATTGCTGTCTGGAGGTTATATTGACAAGTTTGTGAGGTAGCGCGGATTCACTGAATACCGCTAGTTATTCTCACTGTAATGACTATATAAGAAGGAGAAACCTGTGTCTGTCGGTATCCTCGGCACAAAACTCGGCATGACCCAAGTGTTCGATGACGAAGGAAGAGCGCTTCCTGTCACTATCGTCCAAGCCGGTCCATGCACTGTGACACAAATCAAAACCAAGCAAACGGATGGCTACACGGCTGTTCAAGTTGGTTATCAAGAAGTCAAGCCCAAGGCACTGTCTAAGCCTGAAATGGGGCACTTTGCCAAATCCAGTGCGCCAGCACTGCGACACCTACGCGAGTATCGTTTGGATGATACGAGTGAATTTGAATTGGGTCAGGCAGTCAACGCGAGCCTGTTCAGTAATGGTCAAATCGTTGATGTCAGTGGAACAAGTATCGGTCGTGGGTTCGCTGGTTATCAGAAACGTCACAACTTTAAGCGGGGACCGATGGCGCATGGTTCCAAAAATCACCGCCAGCCTGGTTCGACTGGAGCCGGAACAACGCCGGGTCGCACGTTTCCGGGGAAGAGAATGGCTGGTCGATTGGGCGGCGATCGCGTCACGATTCGTAAGCTTGAGGTAGTGCGTGTAGATGCAGACCGTAACTTGCTTCTGATTAAAGGCGCAGTTCCTGGCAAGCCTGGGGCGCTTTTGAGCATCACCCCGGCTAAACAGGTTGGTCGATAGTCACGGCTCAGGGTTCAGCGTTCACGGCAATGAATCCGCAATGTGAACCATGGACAAAAAGAGGAATGACTAAGGACTAAGGACTAAGGACTAAGGACGTAAAGTTATGGTTGATTGTGTAGTGCGGAACTGGCAAGGGGAAGAGGTTGGACAGGCAACCTTAGACTTGCGAGTTGCAAAAGAAGAGAGTGCCGCTCACATTGTTCACCGAGCGATGGTGCGGCAAATGACGAATTCTCGTCAAGGAACTGTCTCTACCAAAACTCGTGCAGAAGTGAGTGGAGGTGGACGCAAGCCTTGGCGGCAAAAAGGAACAGGTCGGGCGCGTGCAGGTTCGATTCGTTCCCCACTATGGCGGGGTGGTGGTGTGATCTTTGGACCTAAGCCCAGAGATTTCAACATCAAAATGAACCGCAAAGAACGCCGACTGGCTCTAAGAACAGCGTTTCAGAGCCGTACTGAAGATTTAATTGTGGTTGAGGATTTTGCTGCCCAACTGCCACGACCAAAGACTAAAGAACTGATAGGAGCGTTCGCACGGTGGGGCATCACAGCAGAATCAAAAGTACTTTTAATTCTGCCTGAACTAGAAGAAATGGTTTATTTGTCAGCGCGTAATCTTTCAACGGTTAAGTTGATCTCGGCGACCAGTTTGAATGTCTATGACATCCTTAACGCTGACAAAATCGTGACAACTAACACTGCCCTTGCCAAAATTCAGGAGGTTTACAGTGAGTAAGTACGACCCCCGCAACCTTGCTGATTTAGTGCTTCGCCCGATTGTTACAGAAAAGGCAACCCTGCTTTTAGAGCAGAATAAATATGTCTTTGAAGTAATTCTCAAAGCCACCAAACCAGAAATCAAAGCGGCGATTGAAAGCCTATTTGATGTCAAGGTTACCAGCGTCAATACCCTCCGTCCACCACGCAAAAAGCGCCGGGTCGGCAAATTTGTCGGTTACAAGCCGCAATACAAACGTGCAGTTGTGACCTTAAAGACAGGAGACTCGATTACCCTGTTCCCAGAAGTATAGGACTGGGGTAGCGGACTTGGGAAAGTACCAAGTGTGAAGCTTTAATCGCTTTCATCCCAATCCCTAATCACTACTGCCCAATTACCAAGCCCCAGAGATAAAGCAAGTAAAGGATATTCGTTATGGGCATCCGTTCTTATCGGCCATATACTCCTGGTACTCGTCAGGGTACTATCTCAGATTTTGCCGAGATTACGCGCAGTGAACCGGAAAAATCTCTAACACAGTCTAATCATCGCGTCAAGGGTCGTAACAATCGCGGCGTGATTACTAGTCGTCGTCGTGGTGGCGGTCACAAGCGTCTATATCGAGTGATTGACTTTCGGCGTGATAAGCACAATATCCCAGGCAAAGTTGCTGCTATCGAGTACGACCCCAATCGGAATGCCCGAATCGCACTAATTTACTATCAGGACGGAGAAAAACGCTATATTCTTCATCCCGATAAGTTAGCAGTAGGTACAACAATTCTGTCTGGACCCGAAGCACCTATAGAAGTTGGCAACGCTTTACCTTTAAGAAATATTCCTCTAGGAACGAGCGTTCATAATGTTGAACTGAGACCGGGGCGAGGCGGGCAAATTGTTCGTGCGGCTGGAGCAACTGCTCAAGTTGTTGCAAAAGAAGGCAATTATGTAACGCTCAAGCTTCCCTCCAGTGAAGTCCGAATGGTGCGTCGGGAATGTTACGCAACGATTGGACAGGTGGGCAACATTGAGGATAGAAACATTAGTTTGGGCAAAGCTGGTCGCAATCGCCATAGAGGACGCCGCCCAGAGGTGCGAGGAAGTGTCATGAACCCGGTGGATCACCCACATGGCGGTGGTGAAGGAAGAGCGCCTATCGGGAGATCTGGACCCGTGACACCTTGGGGCAAACCAGCCTTGGGTGCAAAAACTCGCAAGCCAAAGAAGCAAAGCAGTTCTTTAATTGTCCGGCGTCGGCGGAAAACCTCGAAGCGCGGACGTGGTGGTCGTCAGTCATAGAAGAGAAAGTTGTTAGTTGTTAGTGTTTAGACGGTTATCCTCACTAAAAACTAACAACTAACAGCTAACAACCAAGTAAACAGTAGGTACGTTCATTATGGGTCGTTCTTTAAAAAAAGGTCCTTTTGTCGCTGATAGTCTTCTCACTAAGATTGAAGTTCTTAATGCCAAAGGTGAAAAACAGGTTATCAAAACCTGGTCACGAGCCTCGACAATTTTGCCCCAGATGATTGGTCACACGATCGCAGTTCATAACGGACGAACCCATGTCCCAATTTTTATCAACGAGCAAATGGTGGGGCATAAGCTTGGAGAATTTGCGCCAACTCGCACATTCCGTGGACATGCTAAAGGCGACCGGAGGGCTGGTCGTTAGAAGGTTTGAGAGGTCATTCCCTCACAGCTTTTTAGAGCGAATAAAACTATGGCAATAGATACTACAGCAGAAACAAAAGCGATCGCTCGCTACATCCGAATGTCTCCCTTTAAAGTAAGGCGAGTTCTTGATCAAATTCGAGGGCGTTCCTATCGGGAAGCCCTGATTATTCTAGAATTTATGCCTTACCGAGCTTGTGATCCCGTCTTGAAAGTCTTACGCTCCGCTGTAGCAAACGCTGAGCATAATGCTGGTCTTGACCCAGCGGGATTGGTCATCACTCAAGCTTATGCTGATATGGGACCCAGCTTAAAGCGTTTTCGACCAAGAGCGCAAGGTCGTGCTTACCAAATTCGTAAGCCAACATGCCATATCACAGTGGCTGTTTCTCCCCAAGTTGATGCAAAGTCATGAGTCAGTAGCGATACAAGTGACAACTAACGATTAACAACTGGCAACTGACAAGGAAAGGAAAGATTCGTGGGACAAAAAATTCATCCAATTGGTTTACGACTGGGTATCACCCAAGAGCATCGCTCTCGCTGGTTTGCAGACACCAAGCGATATCCAGAAGTATTACAAGAAGACCACAAAATTCGTCAATACGTTCAGGAAAAACTCAACAACGCTGGGATTTCTGAAATCCGGATTGAACGCAAAGCTGACCAAATTGACTTAGAAATTCATACCGCTCGACCTGGCGTTGTCGTCGGTCGTGGCGGTAGTGGAATTGATAACTTGCGCGTTGGTCTTCAGCAAGCGTTGGGCAGTAATCGTCAAATTCGCATCAATGTCATTGAAGTCGCACGAGTAGATGCCGATGCCGAATTGATTGCTGAGTACATTGCACAACAACTAGAGCGAAGGGTTTCCTTCCGGCGGGTAGTGCGTCAAGCCATTCAACGAGCGCAACGCGCCGATGTTCAGGGCATTAAAATTCAGGTAAGTGGTCGGTTAAATGGAGCAGAAATCGCTCGAACCGAATGGACTCGCGAAGGACGGGTACCTCTGCATACCCTCCGAGCCAACATTGACTACTCCTACCGCACAGCGAAAACAATTTACGGAATTTTAGGCGTAAAAGTTTGGGTCTTTAAAGGAGAAATCATTCCCGGACAAGAAGAACAGCCGACTCCTGCAGCGGCTCAACCCCGTCGTCGTCAACAACGGCGTCGTCAGCAATTTGAAGATCGCTCAAATGAGTAGTTATTAGTTGTTGATTGTTAGTTATTGATCATCTTTAACAAGCAACAAACAACAAACAACAAACAACAAACAACGAACCATGTTAAGTCCTAGAAGAACAAAATTCCGTAAACAGCAGCGCGGACGAATGTCCGGTGTAGCCACTCGTGGTAGTACGTTGAACTTTGGTGACTTCGCTCTGCAAGCAACAGAACCCTCCTGGATTACAGCGCGACAAATTGAAGCGGGTCGTCGAGCGATGACTCGCTACATCCGCCGGGGTGGCAAAATCTGGATTCGTGTTTTCCCGGATAAACCCGTGACGCAGCGTGCTGCTGAAACCCGGATGGGTTCAGGTAAAGGTAATCCAGAATTTTGGGTTGCCGTTGTGAAACCGGGTCGAATCCTCTACGAAATTGCCGGAGTTTCCGAAGAAATTGCCCGTGAGGCGATGCGTCTCGCTTCTAATAAGTTGCCCATTAAAACGAAGTTCATTACCCGTGAAGGGGAACAGGTATAAGTCATGCCTCTGCCCAAGATTGAAGATGCCAGAAATTTAAGTGATCAGGAACTGGCTGATGCAATTCTCGCTGCAAAGCGCGAACTGTTTGACTTGCGGATGCAACAAGCCACCCGACGTTTGGAAAAGTCGCATCTGTTTAAGCACACTCGACACCGGATTTCCCAGTTGATGACCGTTGAACGGGAGCGTCAACTTGCTACGGCGGCTGAACCGTCAGCGACTGGAGCCCCACAACCTGATGCACAAGAGGAGTAACCCCAATGGCAGTTAAAGAACGAGTGGGTCTGGTTGTCAGCGACAAAATGACTAAAACCGTTGTTGTCGCTGTAGAAAACCGGACCGCCCACCCCAAATACGGGAAAATCGTAGTCCGTACAAAGCGCTACAAAGCTCACGATGAGGAAAATCAGTGCAAAGAGGGCGATCGCGTTCGGATTCGCGAAACCCGACCCTTAAGCCGTACCAAACGCTGGACGGTTGCTGAAATCCTCAGCAGGGCAACTCAAGCCTAAGCGTAGTTGTTAGTTTTTAGTTTTTGGAGAACTAACAACACACCAGCTAACAACTAACAACTAACAACTAAAAAGGAGGTTCACCCATGATTCAACAAGAAACTTACCTGAATGTCGCTGACAACAGCGGGGCACGAAAATTGATGTGCATTCGTGTGTTAGGCGCAGGAAACCGTCGCTATGGCGGTGTAGGTGATGTGATCATTGCCGTGGTGAAGGATGCAATCCCAAACATGGCAGTCAAAAAGTCAGACGTTGTAAGGGCTGTAATTGTTCGTACCCGCAAAGGGCTACGCCGAGACAGCGGTATGAGTATTCGCTTTGACGACAATGCTGCCGTCATCATCAACGCTGACGGAAACCCACGGGGAACCCGTGTTTTTGGACCTGTGGCGCGGGAATTGCGCGACAAAAACTTCACGAAAATTGTTTCCCTCGCTCCGGAGGTACTCTGATGGCAAGTAAACTGATGGGCGCGAAGAATACTTCAGTGCGCTACAAAATGCATGTTAAAAAGGGCGACACCGTTCAGGTGATTGCTGGTCGAGATAAAGGCAAAGTTGGAGAAATTTTGCAGACATTACCAAGGAAAAGCGCGGTTATTGTCAAAGGGGTTAACATCAAAACTAAGCATGTCAAGCCTCAGCAGGAAGGTGAAACAGGTCAAATTGTTACCGTCGAGGCTCCCATCCACAGCTCCAACGTCATGCTTTACTCCAATAAGCAAAAAGTCGCCAGCCGTATCTGCTACACCTTTAACGATCAGGGTCGTAAGGTGCGGATGCTAAAAAAAACGGGTGAAATTATCGACTAATTAGTCATGAGTTATTTGTCATTTGATTAGTAGTGAGCCAACTGACAACTAACGGCTGACAACGGATAAAACATATTTCCCTGACTAAGCCCAGGGGTGAAAAGGACAAAAATATGGCAGATCGACTGAAGACTCTCTACCAAGAAACGATAGTCCCAAAACTCAAAGAGCAGTTTGGATATGAAAATATCCATCAAGTTCCCCAAGTTATAAAAGTCACGGTCAACCGAGGATTAGGGGAAGCCTCTCAGAACGCCAAGGCATTGGAATCGTCTTTGAATGAATTGGCAATCATTACAGGTCAAAAACCTGTGGTAACACGAGCCAGAAAAGCGATCGCGGGTTTTAAAATTCGAGAGGGAATGCCTGTTGGTGTCATGGTTACCCTACGTTCAAGGCGTATGTACTCGTTTCTTGATCGATTAATTAACCTAGCTCTACCAAGAATTCGTGACTTTCGTGGTGTTAGTCCCAAAAGCTTCGATGGTCGTGGTAACTATACCCTTGGTGTTCGAGAGCAACTCATCTTTCCAGAGGTAGAGTACGACAGCGTTGATCAGATTCGAGGCATGGATATTTCAATTATCACAACAGCACACACCGACGAAGAAGGTCGAGCCTTACTCAAAGAGATGGGTATGCCTTTCCGGGAGAACTAAGCTGTAAGCATAGGAAACAAAAATGGCGGCAAACGACACAATTGCAGATATGCTAACTCGCATTCGGAATGCGTGCTTAGTGCAGCAACAAACGACGAATGTACCAGCAACAAGAATGACCCGCAGTATTGCCAAAGTACTCAAAGACGAAGGCTTTATTGCTGATTTTGAAGAAACAGGGGAAGGTATTAAAAAATACTTAGTGGTTTCCCTAAAATACAAAGGCAAAAACCGCCAGCCCATTATCACAGCTCTAAAGCGTGTTAGTAAACCGGGTTTGAGAGTTTATTCCAACCGCCAAGAGTTACCAAGGGTACTAGGGGGTATTGGCATTGCTATTATCTCCACTTCCAGTGGCATCATGACCGACCGAGAAGCACGACGTCAAGGAATTGGTGGCGAAGTGCTGTGCTACGTGTGGTAATCGTTACGGTTCATAGCAATAGGCAATGAACAACTAGCAACTGACAAAGGACAATCGCAGTCATGTCTCGTATTGGCAAGCGCATCATAGACATTCCCAGCAAAGTAACCGTGAAGATTGACGGTCAACATGTTGCTGTTAAAGGTCCTAAAGGAGAACTGGATCGAGTTCTGCCAGAGCAAGTAACAGTCGAGCAAGAAGGTGAGACAATACGGGTATTACGTCGGGATGAGTCTCGAATAGCTCGTCAGCGCCATGGACTGTCTCGCACTTTGGTCGCCAACATGGTTGAAGGGGTTTCCAACGGTTTTGAAAAGCGGTTGCAAATCCAAGGCGTTGGTTATCGAGCGCAAGTTCAAGGTCGCAACCTGATTCTAAACGTCGGTTATAGCAAACCCGTTGAAATTGTCCCTCCTGAAGGTATTCAACTGGCAGTAGAAGGCAACACTAACGTGATTGTTAGTGGGATTAACAAAGAAATCGTGGGTAATACAGCCGCCCGCATTCGTGCTGTCCGCCCACCGGAAGTTTACAAAGGCAAAGGCATTCGTTATGCCGGTGAAGTAGTTAGACGTAAAGCAGGTAAAGCAGGTAAGAAGTAAGATGAAACTGACTCGTAAAGAATCGGTACGGCGGCGGCATCACCGAGTACGTCGAAAGGTAACGGGTACGGCAGAGCGTCCTCGACTAGCCGTGTTTCGCTCCAATCAGCATATCTATGTGCAGGTAATTGACGACAATCTACAACATACCTTAGCTGCTGCTTCTACTCTAGAGCCGGCTTTAAAATCGAATGTAGAATCCGGGGCAACTTGTGAAGCGTCTGTTGAGGTTGGCAAGTTAATTGCTCAGCGAACCATTGAAAAAGGCATTTCAAAAGTTGTCTTTGACCGAGGTGGTAATCTTTACCATGGTCGCGTCAAAGCCCTTGCTGAAGCCGCTCGTGAAGCCGGGCTCGAATTTTAAGTTGTTGGTCATGCATCATAAGTCAATAAATAGAGTAATTGACTACAACGAACAACTAACAACGAACAACTAACAACGAACAACTAACAAAACTATGGCAACTCGTAGAAAAAGTAGCCGCGCTAAAGAAAAAGACACTACTTGGCAAGAACGGGTTATTCAAATCCGTCGTGTCAGTAAGGTTGTCAAAGGCGGTAAAAAATTAAGCTTCCGTGCGATTGTCGTCGTGGGCAATGAACGGGGACAAGTTGGTGTTGGTGTCGGCAAAGCCAGTGATGTTATTGGTGCTGTCCGCAAGGGGGTTGCTGATGGGAAAAAGCAATTAATTGATGTGCCCTTAACCAAATCTAATTCCATTCCTCACCCATCCAACGGTGCTGCTGTTGGAGCTAAGGTGATGATGCGACCCGCAGCTCCTGGAACTGGTGTAATTGCTGGTGGTGCTGTGCGTACCGTACTTGAATTAGCTGGGGTTCGTAATATTCTGGCTAAGCAGTTGGGTTCCAATAACCCATTGAACAATGCTAGAGCCGCTATCAACGCTCTTGATTCGCTACGCACATTTTCTGAAGTGGCTGAAGAACGAGGTGTTCCGATTGAGAACCTTTACGCCTAATCAGATTTAAGTTATTGGTCAGTCGCACAAGGACAACTGACGATTAACACCTGACACCTGACAACTGACACGAAAATTATGAGACTAAATGATGCAGTGCCCCAAAAAGGCTCCAAGAAACGCCGACGCCGTGTTGGTCGCGGGATCGCGGCTGGTCAAGGGGCTAGTGCTGGACTAGGGATGCGGGGTCAAAAATCACGCTCCGGTCGGAGTACACGACCGGGTTTTGAAGGGGGTCAGATGCCGTTGTACCGTCGTCTGCCTAAGTTAAAGCACTTTACGGTCATCAACCCTAAACATTACACTACGATCAACGTGGGTAGATTAGCATCACTCCCGGCTGATACAGAAGTAACATTGACCTCCTTAATGGAGGTAGGTATTGTTACAACCAATGATGGTCCGCTAAAACTTCTCGGCGACGGGGAACTGAGCGTTCCGCTCAACGTTAAAGCGGCAGCCTTCACGGCGGGTGCCCGCAGTAAAATTGAGGCGGCTGGTGGTAGCTGTGAAGTGATAGAGGGTCGAAAGGTCTGGACTCGCGCCAGTGCCTAGTGCTAACCCACGCCAATATTCTGTAGAGGTAGCCCTTTATGGTCGTAAGTCGAGACAAAGCTCCAACTGCTCAAGAGACTTTTATGCAAATGGCACAAGCAGCTGGCCTTAGAGGTCGGCTGCTTGTGACCATTGGTCTGCTGATTTTAGCTCGCCTTGGTGTTTTCTTACCTGTACCAGGTATTGACCGGGAAAGCTTTGCCGCAGCCATTAAAAACAGCCCAGTTATTGGATTTTTGGACATTTTCTCTGGAGGTGGACTTTCTGCCTTAGGGATTTTTGCTCTAGGAATCTTGCCTTACATTAATGCCTCGATTATCCTGCAACTGCTAACAGCTGCAATCCCTTCTCTGGAGAACTTACAGAAGAATGAAGGAGAAGCGGGCAGAAGAAAAATCTCTCAAATTACGCGGTATGTCGCTGTCGGATGGGCAATAGCAAATAGTATTGGGATTGCTCTGTGGGTAGAGCGCTTTGCCACTACTACTCGCGGACCGTTATTTGTTGCTGAAACAGCACTAGCGCTAACGGCTGGTTCCATGTTCGTGATGTGGATATCAGAGTTAATCACTGAGCGTGGTATCGGTAACGGGGCTTCGCTGTTGATTTTTGTCAATATCGTGGCGGCGTTGCCTACTACCTTAGGTCAAACCATTGAGTTTGCTCAGACGGGTGGTCGTGAAACAGTCGGTAAGGTAGTGATCTTGCTGCTAGTTTTCCTGGTGATGATTGTCGGGATTGTCTTTGTGCAAGAGGGAACCCGCCGCATTCCAATTATTTCCGCAAGACGTCAAGTAGGACGAAGGCTCTACCGTGAGCGGACAAGCTACCTGCCCTTGCGGTTAAATCAGGGTGGCGTTATGCCGATTATCTTTGCTTCGGCGGTTCTGATTCTCCCTGCATCACTCGCTCAGTTCACAGCTAGTAATGCTAATAACAAATTTTTAGCGCCAATCAACCAAGTTCTGGTTCAAGTTTCAAATTACATGAACCCGAATGGTCAGACCCCTTGGTTGTATGTCTTGGTCTATTTAGTCTTGATTGTGTTCTTCAGCTACTTCTACGCCTCTTTGATTGTGAATCCAGTGGATATGGCGCAAAACCTGAAGAAAATGGGAGCGAGTATTCCGGGTATTCGTCCGGGTCGAGCTACTAGTGAGTATGTTGAGCGGGTATTGAACCGTTTAACATTCTTGGGAGCCATATTCTTAGGCTTAGTGGCTGTGGTACCCACGGCTGTGGAGAGCGCGACTAATGTTCCAACCTTCCGGGGATTAGGAGCAACCTCGTTGCTGATTTTGGTGGGTGTCGCGATTGACACCGCTAAGCAAATTCAGACCTACGTGATTTCGCAGCGCTACGAAGGTATGGTCAAGGAGTAGACAGTTATTGGTTGTTAGTGATTAGTTACTTGGGACTCTTGCACTAAGTACTGTCCAACAACCAATAACCAATAACCAATAACCAATAACGAATGACACGATTAATTTTCTTAGGACCTCCAGGAGCAGGAAAAGGCACTCAGGCAAAACTTTTGGCTGAGCTGGTGAATATCCCTCATATTTCTACGGGAGAGATTTTACGAAGTGCGGTTGCCGATCAAACGCCTCTAGGTCAACAGGCTAAAGCCTATATGGATAAGGGTGAGTTGGTTCCTGATGAGTTGCTGCTTGATCTAGTGCGCGATCGCCTCAGTCAAGCTGATGCTCAAAGGGGCTGGATTTTAGATGGCTTTCCACGAAATGTTAGCCAAGCCGCTTTCTTGGATGACTTAATGCAGGAAACACACCAAACTTGCACTTGTGTCAACCTGGATGTTCCAGATGAGGTTTTAGTTAATCGGCTGTTAGGACGAGGACGCTCAGATGACACCCCAGAGGCGATTCGTACACGGTTAGAGGTTTATCGGAAGGAAACTGCCCCTTTAATTGATTTCTACGGTGAGCGATCGGTTTTGAGAGTAGTGGATGGCGATCGCTCTTTGGCGGAAGTCACAGACTCCTTAAAGCAGGTCGTCAGCGCCTAGGCTCTTTCTGGTTAACAGAAAACTGATTACTTCTGTTACCCCACTCTTGGAGCTTAACAGTGGGGTCGGTAACTCAGCCGTTTTGCTTGCATATTTGATAAAATATGTTAAGACTCCCTAGAACAACATCCATCAGTCTGGAATGGGGGTGATTAACAGAATTGAGGTTTGAACACATTGGCTAAACAAGACTTAATTGAAATGGAAGGCACAGTGACAGAGTCACTGCCAAACGCGATGTTTCGCGTTGATCTCGATAATGGCTTTAATGTCCTTGCTCACATTTCGGGAAAAATCCGCCGTAACTATATCAAAATCCTGCCAGGTGATCGCGTTAAAGTCGAACTGACACCCTATGATTTAACGAAAGGTAGAATTACTTACCGCCTTCGTAAAAAATAGGATTAGAACGTTCTTATCTTTACTCAATGGTCTAATCAATTCAATATTGATTGACAATCAAACCTCAAAAAATGATATAATGCAGTGCTTGCAGTGTGGCCAAAAAAGGCATGAAAGTTAGAGCATCCGTCAAAAAAATTTGTGAGAAATGCCGGGTAATTCGGCGACGCGGTCGGGTTATGGTGATTTGCCAAAATCCTAAGCATAAACAGCGTCAGGGATAGCCCATAGGCTCTTAAGACTAATTTGTAGCACAAAACCAAGAAATAGGGGGAAAAAAGCGTGGCACGGATTGCCAGTGTAGACCTTCCTCGCGACAAGCGAGTAGAAATTGGTCTGACCTATATCTATGGAATCGGTCTGTCGCGGTCTAAAGAAATTTTGGCAGCAACAGGAGTTAATCCAGATATACGGGTCAAGGATTTAAGCGATTCCGATGTAGCAGCCCTTAGAGGGGCGGTAGAAAATTATCAGGTGGAAGGCGACCTGAGACGCTTGGAGTCAATGAACATCAAGCGGTTGGTTGACATTGGCACCTATCGTGGGCGTCGTCATCGCTTAGGACTACCAGTACGGGGGCAACGAACTCGTACTAATGCCCGAACTCGCCGAGGTCGGCGTGTTGCTATTGCTGGTAAGAAAAAGGCACCCGCTAAGAAGTAATCCATTTGTTCTGTTAAACCAACACGAGTTTTATCAAGCGACATGGCGCGACCAACTAAGAAAACAGGTGCAAAAAAGCAAAAACGCAATGTACCTAATGGAGTGGCTTACATCCAGTCCACTTTCAACAACACAATCGTTACAATTGCTGATACCAGAGGTGATGTCGTTTCCTGGGCATCAGCGGGTTCCAGTGGTTTTAAAGGAGCGAAAAAAGGAACGCCTTTTGCCGCTCAAACGGCTGCCGATGGTGCAGCTCGTCGAGCCGTTGACCAGGGAATGCGTCAAATCGAAGTGATGGTCAGTGGTCCAGGAGCGGGTCGAGAAACGGCGATTCGAGCCATTCAAGGCGCAGGGCTTGAAATTACCTTGATCCGGGATGTGACACCAATTCCCCACAACGGCTGCCGCCCACCCAAGCGGCGTCGAGTTTAAGCCACTATCGGTTGGGATTCAAATATCTAACGCATAGTGTCAGCCGGGAAGTTTTTCACAAGAAACCAACCTGCTGGTGCTTCAGTTATTGAGACATTACACCTGATTTTTCAGGAAGAATGTACAAGGGGGCACGATAAGAGTGCTTTCCGTGGGGTTTTATGAATAAGGGAGGTCACTCCGTGGCGCAGTTTCAGATCGAGTGTGTAGAGTCTAAAACACTGAAGAATCAGAGTCAATATAGCAAATTTGTCCTGGAGCCTCTTGAGCGCGGTCAAGGCACAACAGTCGGCAATGCCCTCAGGCGAGTTCTCCTGTCAAATTTGGAAGGGGCAGCGGTTACAGCCGTTCGGATTGCTGGGGTCAATCATGAGTTTGCCACCATCGAAGGTGTGAGAGAGGATGTCCTGGAAATCTTGCTGAACATGAAGGAGATTGTTCTCAAGAGTTACAGCTCTCAGCCCCAAATTGGTCGAGTCATGATTACAGGACCAGCAACGGTGAGAGCGGCTCAATTTGAACTCCCTTCTGAAGTGGAAATCGTCGATCCAGGTCAGTATGTTGCCACCTTGGCAGAGGGGGCAAGGCTAGAAATGGAGTTTCGGATTGAGAAAGGAAAAGGATATCGCTCTGTGGAGAGGGGCCGTGAGGATGCAGCGTCGGTTGACTTTCTCCAGATTGACGCTGTGTTTATGCCAGTGAATAAGGTAAATTACAGCGTTGAAGATGCTCGCATCGACGGCTCTCTGGAAAGAGACCGTTTGCTATTGGACATCTGGACTAATGGCAGCGTAACTCCCCAAGAAGCTCTGAGTCAAGCTGCTAGTACCCTAGTGGATTTGTTCAAGCCTCTGCAGGAGATGAACCTGGAGCCGATTGATAAGGAATATCCAGATGATGAAGATCCAACCAGTCAAATCCCAATCGAAGAATTGCAGCTATCAGTACGAGCTTACAACTGCTTGAAGAGAGCTCAGATCAACTCTGTAGCCGATTTGCTGGATTACAGCCAGGAAGACCTCCTGGAAATCAAAAACTTCGGTCAAAAGTCTGCCGAAGAAGTGATTGAAGCCTTACAACGGCGCTTGGGAATTACCCTGCCGCATGAGAAAGCAAAAACTACTTAAGTTTTGCTTGAGCGGCTATTGAATTTTTTGGAGTGTATATAGGAACAGAAGAAAATGCGTCACCGCTGTCGTGTACCACAATTAGGAAAGCCTGCTGATCAACGGAAGGCTCTAATGAGAGCTTTAACTACAGAACTGATTCGTCATGGTCGAATCACGACAACCAAAGTGCGGGCAAAAGCAATCCGTGGGGAAGTGGAAAAAATGATTACGCTGGCAAAAGATGGTTCGCTATCTGCACGGCGTCAGGCACTGGGCTATATCTATGACAAGCAGTTAGTTCATGCCCTGTTTGAGGGAGCGCAGGAGCGGTATGGCGATCGCAACGGCGGATACACCCGCGTCCTGCGAACCGTACCGCGTCGTGGCGATAATGCCGAAATGGCAATTATCGAGCTAGTTTAGCTAGCTCGCTATTTGTTACTCCTCATGCAGTCCCCTCAGCTAACAAAGCAGCGTATTGCCCTGGTTATCCAATACCTGGGTACGCACTTTTATGGCTGGCAGCGCCAACCCAACCATCGCAGTGTGCAGGAGGAAATTGAAAAAGTGATCTCTGCCGTGGAGCAGCGACCCGTGACCCTACACGCAGCGGGTCGCACCGATACAGGTGTTCACGCTGCTGCTCAGGTAGCTCACTTTAATGCTACAGGACCAATTCCAGCCACAAGGTGGGCGGCTGTCCTCAACAGTAGACTGCCTGAGGATATCCTAATTCGTGCCTCAGCCTTAGTTGCTCCCAACTGGCACGCTCGTTTTTCTGCTAGCTGGCGTCGTTATCGATATACACTCTATACCGACAACCGACCCAACTTGTTTGTGCGACCCTTTAGTTGGCATTATTATCATGCACCGCTAGATGAATCTTTGATTCAGGAAGCGTTAACTCCGCTAATGGGTAAGCACCACCTGGCTGCCTTTCATCGGGCAAACTCAGGGCGATCGCATTCCTGGGTGGATGTTCAAGCCGCAGAATGCTACCGTAACGGGTCATTTATTCATATAGAAATTCAGGCAAACGGATTTTTGTATGGCATGGTGCGGCTTTTGGTAGGAATGCTGGTACAAGTAGGCACTGGGGAACTACACCCAAACAGTTTCACGGAACTTTGGGTCAACCAGCGACGGGAAGCTGTAAAATACGCAGCTCCAGCGAGAGGTTTATGCCTATTGCGTGTAGGCTACCCCAACTCGCCTTTTCCTCCAGAAGTCTGGTTTGATACACAGCCAAAATTCCTCTTGCCAACTAATACCCCAAGCGAATACTGCCTCAATTAAACACATAACTCTTGAAGCGCTAAAAAAAGACCGATGGAAAAAACTTACCTCCCCCCGCTCAACTCCCTAGAACACAAGTGGTACGTCGTAGATGCGACTGATATGCGTCTTGGACGGCTGGCTAGTGCAATTGCCATGATTCTTAGGGGGAAAAACAAACCCACTTATACACCCCACATTGATACAGGCGACTTTGTTATTGTTGTCAATGCGGAAAAAGTCGTTGTTACTGGCAAAAAACGGACTCAGAAGCTTTATCGACGTAACTCAGGTCGCCCTGGTGGGATGAAGACGGAAACCTTTGCAAAACTACAAGACCGTCTGCCAGAACGGATTATTGAACAGGCTGTCAAGGGAATGCTGCCTAAAAATTCTCTTGGTCGCCAACTGTTTACCAAGCTAAAAGTCTACGCTGGAGACAGCCATCCCCATCAAGCACAACAACCACAAGCCCTAACCATTCAAACGATTCCAGGAGAAAATTAATGCAAGCAGCAGAAACAAGCGGACGCGCTGTGTACTGGGGTACTGGTCGCCGTAAATCCTCAGTCGCACGGGTGCGTCTAGTACCTGGTAGCGGTCAGATAATTGTCAATGGACGCCCAGGAGACAATTACTTTAACTACAACTCCGGTTACATCTCCGCCGCCAAAGCCCCCCTAGAAACTCTAGGTTTAGAAAATGAGTACGACATTTTGGTCAATGCTCATGGTGGTGGATTGACTGGACAAGCTGATTCAATTCGTTTGGGCGTTGCTAGAGCGTTGTGCGAACTAGACCCAGAAAACCGCCCTCCTCTGAAAATAGAAGGTTACTTAACCCGTGACCCACGAGCTAAAGAGCGTAAGAAATACGGCTTACACAAAGCTCGTAAAGCTCCTCAATACTCCAAGCGATAAAGTGTCAACTCTCAGCTTCTCAGGGAGACTCAACCTTGTCTCGTAGGCTAAAAGCTGAGAGCTGGCAACTAAAAGCTAAAATTAAGAACAGATTGACAAAAGTTTAAAGTAGAGCAAAAACTATGCCAAAACCTGATATTCATCCACAGTGGTATCCAGATGCCAAGGTTTATTGCAACGGTGAGGTCGTAATGACAATTGGCTCAACCAAACCAGAAATCCACGTTGATGTTTGGTCTGGCAACCATCCCTTCTATACAGGGACACAGAAAATGATTGATACTGAAGGGCGAGTTGAGCGCTTTATGCGGAAATACGGAATGCTCGACGACAATGCCTCGGCGGATCAGTCCAAAGAGAAATAGCTATCTTGGTGAGCTTATAACCACCCAGTAACTGGCTTGCTGGGTCATTGTTTTATTTGTAAGCAACCAAGCTATTTTTTTGAGGGAGCGATCGCACGAGTCATGGCTGAAACCTACCTGCTAGAGAAATTACAATCTGTTGAACAAACCTTCAATGAATTAACGCGGCGTTTGGCTGATCCAGATATCGCGACCAATCCGCATGAGATGCAACGGGTTACAATGGCACGTTCCTCGCTAGAGGAAGTTGTCAATACCTACGACACCTGGAAACAGACTCAGGAAGATTTAGCAGGAGCGCGGCAAGTCCTCAAGGAAGCAAGCAGCGATCCAGAGATGCAAGAAATGGCTGCGCTGGAAGTTAACGAACTGCAAGCCAAACTAGAGCAACTGGAGACACGCCTGAAAATTTTGCTCTTGCCTCGTGACCCGAATGATGACAAAAACATCATGTTAGAAATTCGGGCAGGTACAGGTGGCGATGAAGCCAGTATCTGGGCAGGTGATTTGGTACGGATGTACTCGCGCTATGCGGAAACTCAGAACTGGAAAGTCAAGTTGCTGAGTGAGTCGCTAGCAGATATGGGCGGCTTTAAAGAGGCAATCCTTGAAATACAGGGCGATCAAGTTTACAGCAAGCTCAAGTTTGAAGCAGGCGTCCATCGAGTGCAACGAGTCCCTGTGACAGAAGCTGGGGGAAGAGTTCATACCTCAACGGCAACAGTGGCAGTTATGCCAGAAGTGGATGAGGTGGAAGTTCAGATCGATCCAAAGGATATAGAACTCAAAACAGCTCGTTCCGGTGGTGCTGGTGGACAGAACGTAAACAAAGTGGAAACAGCCGTTGACCTGATCCACAAACCAACAGGAATTCGAGTCTTTTGTACGGAGGAGCGTTCTCAACTGCAAAACCGAGAGCGGGCGATGCAAATTCTCCGCGCTAAGCTGTACGAAATTAAGCTACAGGAACAACAAGCCGCAGTGAAATCGATGCGGCTATCGCAAGTTGGAACGGGTTCTCGCTCTGAGAAAATCCGTACCTACAACTACAAAGACAATCGTGTCACCGACCACCGATTGGGTCAAAACTATTCACTCAGCCCAGTTCTCGAAGGCGACTTGGAGTCAATGATTCAATCTTGTATTAGCCAAGACCAACAAGAACGGTTGGAGGAATTAGCGGCTTCCACTAAATAATGCTCAGTCGCTCAAGTAATCTAACGTTGTAGTCAAAGTGAGAAAGCCCTGGTAGAAATACTGGGGCTTTCTCATTTTTGCATCAAGCCTAGGGTTAGCGGTCAGCTATCAGCTTTTTTGTTTTCCTGGCTAGTAGTGCTGCTTCACAGCTTTTAGCTGTACCTCATTTAACTAAGAACTGCTATGTTTTTAGGGCAACCAGAACTCTGGCAAAATCGTTTGACTCAAACCCCGCACAAATTGGTTGATTGTCCGGGCAAACTGGATATGGGGTTCATCAGGCTCGACAGGTAGGATAGTCGCCTTGCTACCATGCCCAAAGGATTCAACCACAAGATTTGCTGCCTCTAAACCCGTCACATACGCCTTCTCTTGCGACCATGAACCGTGGCGAGTGATAATCCAATCCCCGCTCATGAAGACATTTTTGATATTGGTTTTTGCCTTCAAGAGATACTGATAGCTACCTGGTGCAAAGTGAGTCACACCTTGAGGCACCCGGATAACACTGCTATCGATAACCTTTGCCTGTCGAAATCCTGGAATACAGGTAGCTAAATCTTCCTGAACTTTCTGCACAATTTGCTCATCGCTCAGAGGTAGCAACTGGTTAGCGTTATAAAAGTCAGCTTCAATTACGCTACCTGGTTCATCACGGTATTCGTCGTGCAGCACATTCAGGTCAAAAAATGTCCAGCCTGTTGTCGGATCAAAGCCGAAGCAGGCATTCGAGGGATGACTGATCGGAATTTTGCGGTCAAACCACAGCCGCGTTGCCATCACATCAATTGCGCCCAAATTCGTCAAGTCTCGGAACTCTTGGTAATTTTGCAGTGTTGGGCTACCTGATACAATCTTTTTCATGCCACTAACGCTAACGCCAAAAATCACTGCGTCTGCTTCAAAGACTTCATCACCACAGACAACTCCCTTTGCCTCGCCTGTGCTGTCGAGGAGGATGTCGCTCACCCGCTTGTTGGTCAGTACCTTTCCACCAAGTTTCTCAATGCGTTCAACCCAAGGCTTGAATATCATTTCCCCAACTGTTCCCCGGCACCAAACCACATCAAAGTTGGGTTGGTGAGCGAGGATGAAGTAGTAAAGCATCCCTAAGGCGGCAGCGGCTGAACACTGTTCCCCTGGAGCAAATAAGCCGACTAGCAGCATCGGCTCGAAGGAATCTTTGTAGAGTCGAGCAGAAACACCAAATTGTTTGAACACTTCACGGGCGGTTACAAAGTCATAACGCCACCAAGCACTATCAGAATTGTCAAAATCGACTACAGCATAGAGCAGAGGTAAGGCAGAAAGGCGGTCAATCAGGGGCAACCGCTTGAACTGAGTGTAGAGAAAGGTTCCCAATGGTGTGGGAAGTAACGGCTCGTTTTGAAATATGGGCGATTCGACTTCCAGTCCTGCGGGTGAATATTGGGAGGAACGGGTAAACGGGGTGAAGGGATTTAGTCCCAACTTTTGCACTAGGGAAAAGATATTGCTGTAGGGATACCAGAAGCCATGAATACCGCCCTCTACCGAGCGTCCACCCGCTGTTTTCCAACCTGCCACTAATCCACCGGGGTAGGAACTAGCTTCTAAGAGCGTGACATCGTAACCCTGAGCGGTTAGGTGGTAGGCTGCGCCTAATCCAGCCCAACCAGCACCGACGACTACTACCCGTTTCTGTTCTGACGCTTCCGTCATCCTTTACCTCGTGATTCTCTTTTTTCAGGATGCCATGATTGATGGTGCGCTATGACGCTGGAGTTGAGCCAGGCTGTCCATTGCTTCACCTAGAGATGAGAGTACCTGAAGAAGATAGGCAGGGGGAGGGAAGTTTTCCTTGGGGGGCGGCAATTCTGTGATAAAGTCCGACACAGTCAAGGTCGCACCGATGTGTGCCCCTATAAGCAATCTGTACTTCATTGACTGGAAAACGCTATAAATTCAATGCGATCGCCTCTATTTCTAAAGAAGCGATCGCACAAACTTTTCGATATCCGAAAGCGGAAGGTTAGTTACCTTTTGAAGCCTATTCCTCCTCTTCCTCACCTTGAATGGAGGGAAGCTCTTCGTCACCTTGAATGGAGAGAGGCTCTTCCTCACCTTGAACAGAGGAAGGCACTAATGCAACAGCCGCGATCGCATCATCTTCATCTAACCGCTGTACTCTTACCCCAGTTGCCATCCTAGATTGCGGTGAAATTGCACCAATCACTTGACGAATGATGATACCTCGACTAGTGACCATCATCAGCTCATCCCCTTCATTGACCACCATCAGCGACGATAGTTTATCTTTCGGTAAACGGAACTTCGTGGCTAAAATTCCCATTCCTGCACGATTTTGCAGCCGGAATTGTTTAACAGGTACTCGCTTACCATAGCCACCCATCGTTACTACTAGCACCCAAGGGCCTTGTCCAGCCGTTTCTACCAACTCCCCACCATTAAGTTCTGCGCCATTGAGGTCTTCGATCTCCTCCTCTGACTCCGCCTCATTGACAGGTGCAAGACTAGCAACAACTTGACCCGGTAGAATGTCCATGCTGATCAACACATCATCGCGTTTCAGCTTCATTGCCTTAACGCCGCGTGTAGCCCGACCGAGGGGACGTAGTTGATCGTGGTCAGTCTTGAAGTGAATCGCCATCCCCTGACGTGACCCAATGATGATGCTGTCTGCTTCTGTGGCACGACGTACCCACCGTAATTGATCACCTTCTTCTAGAGAGATTGCAATCAACCCATTGGCTCTTATATTACCAAAGGCATCTAGTGCTGTTTTTTTGATGTAACCCTTCTGGGTCAACATCACTAGATATTCATGATCGGTAAACTCCGACACTGGCACAATCGAGGTGATTTTTTCATTCCGGGGAATCGGCAACATCTGCACAGTTGGCACTCCCCGTGCGGTGCGAGAGGCTGCTGGGATTTGGTACGCTCTCAAACAGTAGACTACACCGCGATCGCTAAAGAATAAAAGGCTATCGTGATCACAGCAAGTCAGGAAATGCTCAACCCCGTCATCCTCTTTCATTCGAGTGCCTGCCTTGCCGCGCGTTGCTCTCGCTTGTGCAGCAAAGTCGTTGACTGGCATCCGCTTGATGTAACCTTGCTCAGTCAGCAGAATGACGGCTTTTTCATTGGCAATCAGGTCAATGTCACCGAGTTCACCTTCAACCTGCTGAATTACCGTGCGTCGTGGTGTGGCGTGGGTGGTTTTAAGCTGACCCACTTCCGTTTCAATAATTTCTAGGATGCGACTTCTGTTGGCAAGGATGTCCTGCAAGTCAGCAATCCGAACTTGTAACTCATTGTGCTCCGCGTGAATCTTCTCTGCTTCCAGCGCTGTCAAGCGTCGCAACTGCATTTGTAAAATAGCATCAGCTTGCGGTTCGGAAAGACCATATACTTCCATCAACCCGACTTTCGCCGTCGGTGCATCAGCGGCGCTGCGGATGAGTTCAATAATCGCATCCAGGTTATCAAGAGCAATCAATAACCCTTGCAGTAAATGGTCGCGTTCTTCTGCTTTCCGCAGTTCGTACTGAGTCCGTCGCGTAATCGTCTCAATGCGAAAATCTAAGAAAACTTCCAAAAACCGCTTAAGCGTCAGTAGCTGCGGTTCATTTCGCACCAACGCCAGCATATTCGCCCCAAAGTTCATCTGTAGGGGCGTTTGCTTGTAGAGGTTGTTGAGGACAACACGGGGATAGGCGTCGCGCTTGAGTTCTATGACGATTCGCATCCCGTCGCGATCGCTTTCGTCCCGAATATCCGAAATGCCCTCTAAGCGCTTTTCGTTGACCATTTCGGCAATCTTCTCAATCATCCCTGCCTTATTCGTTTGGAAAGGAAGCTCAGTGATGATGATTGCTTCTTTGTCAGGACGCCCACGATGTTCAATCGTTTCAATCTCGGCGACACCCCGCATCGTAATCGAACCGCGACCTGTGGTAAATGCTTCTTTAATCCCCGTGGTTCCCAGAATCTGTCCCCCAGTTGGAAAGTCAGGGCCAGGAACATACCGCATTAACTCTATATCCGTTATCTCAGGATTGTGGATGAGCGCCACCAAGCCATCAATTAACTCTCCCAGGTTGTGAGGCGGGATATTGGTTGCCATCCCCACC
Organism: Symplocastrum torsivum; assembly: GCF_059505465.1. Lineage (NCBI taxonomy): Bacteria > Bacillati > Cyanobacteriota > Cyanophyceae > Oscillatoriales > Microcoleaceae > Symplocastrum > Symplocastrum torsivum. The sequence continues at coordinate 30,706 of NZ_JCACKQ010000043.1, forward strand.
GCAATCCCGGAAGAACCATTGAGTAGTAACTGAGGCACACGCGCCGGTAAGACAGTTGGTTCTTGTTGCGAACCATCAAAGTTATCAATGAAGTCTACCGTTTCTGACTCAATATCCTGCAACAGGGCGTCTGTAGCTAAAGCACGCAAGCGACACTCTGTATAACGCATTGCGGCTGGTGGGTCGTTGTCAACCGAGCCAAAGTTCCCATGTCCGTTAATCAGAGGCGATCGCATCGAGAACTCTTGAGCCATCCGCACTAAGGCGTCATAAACGGCAGTATCTCCATGAGGGTGATACTTACCTAGCACTTCTCCCACAACACGAGCACACTTCCGGAACGGTCGGTCTGGCATCAGACCTAGCTCATGCATTGCATAGAGAATCCGCCGATGTACCGGCTTGAGACCATCCCTAGCATCTGGCAGTGCCCGACCCACAATTACGCTCATCGCGTATTCCAGGTAAGACTGAGACATCTCGTTCCGCAGATTCGTCGGGACAATCCGCTCTTGGGAGGTACTCATAGAACGAAAAACTCCATTAAAATCAAGAATGTGGCAGAAAAAAGCCGAAAAGCTGCAAAAAATGCCGCTTTTCACTCGAATATTTGCCAAAAATTAGTAGTTTCTTTTAAAATTTTAACACAATTCCAAACCCCTCAGCCGGAGCAACGGCTGGGAGAAACGTTATATGGAATACAAGTGCTAATTCGCAATCCTATTCAATCGGCACTCTATACTAAAGTCTGAATTATGAGTCCAAAAGGGAGCGAGAGATGGTCTCCATCCGCGAGTTGCATAGACAGCTCATTCGCAAAGAACGTTCGGCTGTCGAAATTACCCAAGAAGCCCTAGACCGGATTCAGGAGCTAGAGCCGAAATTACATAGCTTTTTGCACGTCACCTCAGAACACGCCCTAGAGCAGGCGCGTCAGGTGGATGTCAAAATCGCCGCTGGAGAAGAGATAGGGCTGTTGGCGGGAATTCCGATTGGCATCAAAGACAATATGTGTACCAAGGGAATTCCTACTACCTGTGCTTCCCGAATTCTGGAGAATTTTGTGCCGCCTTACGAGTCAACCGTGACTCAAAAGCTCAAGGACGCTGGCGCGGTGATGGTGGGTAAAACCAATCTTGATGAGTTCGCGATGGGCAGTTCTACGGAAAACTCTGCCTATCAAGTCACCGCAAATCCTTGGGATTTGGATCGGGTGCCAGGAGGTTCCTCAGGAGGTTCAGCCGCCGCAGTAGCAGCACAAGAATGTGCTGTTGCCCTTGGTTCGGATACAGGTGGTTCAATTCGTCAACCTGCCTCGTTCTGCGGTGTTGTTGGTCTAAAACCTACCTATGGTTTGGTTTCCCGTTATGGTCTTGTTGCTTATGCGTCTTCTTTGGATCAAATTGGGCCACTAGCGCGAACGGTAGAAGATGCAGCAATTTTGCTCAGTGCGATCGCAGGTTATGACCCCAACGATGCTACTAGCTTGAAAGTCGAAATCCCTGACTATGCCAAAATACTTCAGCCCGATCTGCGACCCAGAGGACGGCTAAGAGTTGGCATTATTAAAGAAACCTTCGGTGAAGGCTTAGACCCGGCTGTTGAACAGGCTGTAACTAAAGCGATCGATCAGCTACAAAGCTTGGGTGCAGAAATTCATGTCATTTCTTGTCCCCGGTTCCGCTACGGGTTGCCAACCTACTACATCATTGCTCCTAGTGAGGCATCAGCAAATCTTGCTCGTTACGATGGTGTCAAATATGGCAAGCGTGTTCCTGATGCCGACAATCTCCTCTCGATGTACACCAAAACTCGTGCTGCTGGATTTGGTGCAGAAGTCAAACGCCGGATTATGCTAGGCACCTATGCCTTATCAGCAGGTTACTACGATGCGTATTACCTGAAAGCGCAAAAAGTTCGCACTTTAATCAAACAAGACTTTGAGGCAGCCTTTGAAAAAGTAGATGTCTTAGTCTGTCCAACTGCTCCCACAACAGCATTTAAAGCTGGGGAAAAGACAGAAGACCCTTTGAGTATGTATCTCTCTGACCTGATGACCATCCCGGTAAACCTCACAGGTTTACCAGGGTTAAGTGTACCTTGTGGCTTTGATGACAATGGATTACCGATTGGAATGCAGCTAATTGGCAAAGTGTTGCGTGAAGATCAGTTATTTCAAGTCGCCTATGCCTACGAGCAATCGACTAGCTGGCATCTACAGAAACCCCAATTGCAGTAGAGATTAGAGGCATGGAGCACAGCTCCTATGCCTTTTAGGTGTAGCTTTAAGATGCAGGTGTGGGGAACGGTTTTCGCGAATTTCCTAGTGCAGAAATAAAGCCTTTTGACTTCTGAATTCCAGGGAGCAGCACTAAATAGTTAAAGATGAACTACCTCGCACATTTATATTTAGCTGAAGATTCACCAGAATCACTCCTTGGTAATCTTTTAGGAGATTTTATGAAAGGACGAAGTATAGATACTTACTGTGATGAAATCAAGAAGGGAATACGGTTACATCAAAAAGTTGATATTTACACGGATTCGCATCCTGTTGTCCGCGAAAGTAAAAGATTAATCAGTTCAGTTAATCGAAGATATTCGGGAATAATTGTTGATGTCTTTTACGACCATTTCCTAGCAAAAAACTGGTTAGATTATTCCTCTGTTAGTTTGAGAGAGTTTACTGCAAAAATCTATAAAATATTAGAACAAAATGAGTCAATTCTTCCAGATTCTATAAAAAGGGTATTGCCAAATATTATTAATGGAGATTTGTTGATGTCTTATGTAGAGCCTCAAGGCATAACCAACGCTTTACAAAGGATATCCCTTAGATTGAAAAGAGAAAATAATTTAGGTAGTGCATCCGTAGATTTAATTGCTAATTATGAGCAATTCAAACAGGATTTTTACCGTTTTTTTCCTGAGCTAATTGACTATGTTAAAACATTACGATATAACTCAAGCTTCTTAGGATAATGTCAGTCCCTTAGCGCAAAACACCATGTCTTTTGTTGGTCTACATATTCATAGTGACTACAGCTTGCTTGATGGGGCTTCTCAGTTACCGCAACTGGTAGATCGAGCGGTTGAGTTGGGAATGCCCGCGATCGCACTTACCGATCATGGTGTCATGTACGGCGCGATCGAACTCATCAAAGTCTGCCGTGGTAAAGGCATTAAGCCGATTATCGGCAACGAGATGTACGTAATCAAAGGTGACATCGAAAAGAAAGGGCGTTATCGCAAGTATCACCAAGTTGTTTTAGCGAAAAACACACACGGCTACAAGAACTTAGTCAAGCTGACTACAATTTCTCACCTCCAGGGCTTTCAGGGAAAAGGCATTTTTGCTCGCCCTTGTATTAATAAAGAACTACTTGAGCAGTATCACGAGGGTTTGATTGTTACGAGTGCTTGTTTGGGGGGTGAAGTTCCCCAAGCGATTCTCAAAGGTGACATGAAGCTTGCGCGTGAAGTTGCTCAATGGTACAAAGAGGTCTTTAAAGATGATTACTATTTAGAAATTCAAGACCACGGTTCTATAGAAGACCGCCTTGTTAATGTTGAGATTGTCAAAATTGCCCGTGAGCTAGGCATTAAAATCATTGCAACGAATGACTCTCACTTTATTTCCTGCTACGACGTAGAAGCACACGACGCTTTGCTTTGTATTCAAACAGGCAAGCTAGTGATCGAAGAAAAGCGGATGCGCTATAGCGGTACGGAGTATCTCAAGTCAGCGCAAGAGATGGCGCGGCTGTTCCGAGATCATTTACCAGATGATGTGATCAAAGAAGCGATCGCAAATACTCTCGAAGTTGCCAATAAAGTCAAACCCTACGAGATTATGGGGGAACCCCGCATCCCCAATTACCCCGTCCCCAATGGTCACACAGCCGATACCTATCTAGAAGCAGTCACCTGGGAAGGACTACTAAACCGCGTTAGCTGTCGCTCTCGCACTGAAATTGACCCCGTTTATCGAGAGCGGTTGGAATATGAGCTGAAGATGATGCAGCAGATGGGGTTCTCCACCTACTTTTTAGTGGTTTGGGACTACATCAAATATGCCAGAGATCAAGGCATTCCTGTTGGGCCAGGTAGAGGTTCAGCAGCAGGTTCTCTTGTCGCTTATGCCCTAAAAATTACTAACATTGACCCCGTTCATCATGGTCTTCTTTTCGAGCGTTTTTTAAATCCTGAACGGAAATCAATGCCAGATATTGATACCGATTTCTGCATTGACAGACGCGACGAAGTAATTGACTACGTTACCCGTAAGTATGGCAAAGAGCGAGTTGCACAAATTATTACCTTTAACCGCCTAACCTCAAAAGCTGTCCTAAAAGATGTGGCAAGAGTGTTAGATATTCCCTACAAAGAATCTGACCAAATGGCAAAGCTCATCCCTGTAGTTCGGGGTAAGCCAACTAAGCTTTCAGTGATGATTTCTGGTAAAACACCAGCACCAGAGTTTAAAGAAGCTTATGAGAAAGACCCCAGAATCCAGCGCTGGGTGGATATGGCAATGCGGATTGAGGGAACAAACAAAACGTTTGGGGTTCACGCGGCAGGTGTTGTCATTTCCTCAGAACCACTAGATGAAATTGTGCCTCTGCAAGTGAATAATGAAGGCGCTGTCATCACTCAATATTTTATGGAAGACCTGGAATCGCTAGGTCTTCTAAAAATGGACTTCTTGGGTTTGAGAAACCTAACCACTATTCAAAGAACAGCAGATTTAATTAAGAAAAATCAAAATATTAGTCTTGATTTAGATCAGTTGCCACTTGATGAAATTAGGGCATTGAAGATTTTGGCAAAAGGGCAGATTAACAAAAAGCCCATAGATATCAAAAAAACATATCAGGTTTTGGAGAAAGGTGAGTTAGAAGGCATTTTTCAATTGGAATCATCTGGAATGCGCCAGGTTGTACGAGACTTAAAGCCCGATAGTATCGAAGACCTATCTTCAATTTTGGCATTGTACCGTCCTGGTCCTCTAGATGCTGGTCTAATTCCTAAGTTTATTGATCGCAAACATGGGCGAGAAAAAGTAGAGTATCAACATCCTCTATTAGAGCCAATTTTGCAAGAAACTTATGGAACACTTTGCTACCAAGAGCAAATCATGAAAATGGCTCAAGATTTAGCCGGATATTCTCTTGGTCAAGCAGACTTACTTCGCAGGGCTATGGGTAAAAAGAAGGTTTCTGAGATGCAAAAACATCGAGAAACCTTTATTGATGGTTCGGCAAAAAATGGAGTTTCTAAACGAGTAGCTGAAGAACTATTTGAGCAAATGATTTTATTTGCTGAATATTGTTTGAGTTATGACACAGAAATCCTAACGGTTGAATATGGCTCAATGCCAATTGGCAAAATTGTTGAAGAAGCAATTGAATGCACGGTGTATAGTGTTGATTGCAATGGTTTTGTCTACACCCAACCGATCGCACAGTGGCATGACCGAGGACAGCAAGAAGTGTTTGAATATAGTTTAGAGGACGGTTCGATTATTCGAGCCACAAGAGACCATAAGTTTATGACGATTGATGGTCAGATGCTGCCTATTGATGAGATTTTTGAGCGAGGCTTAGAGCTAAAACAGCTAGAAGGGTTAGAAAAGCTTTGAGATATCCTAATAGTTAGGACTATACACTGTCTTAGAACATTAGGAGTCTGTGCAGGTGAAACTAGGAGTATTTTGCCAAAATCTGGGAAATCCAATAGTTTACTATCCTAGGCTGGCTAAAGCTACTGGTGGAGTGGCAGCTTCTATTTTGTTTTGGCAGCTTTTCCAATGGCAATCTAAAAATGGCAACCTTAAACCGTGGGTAAGAGCCACTATTGATGAAATTGAAAAGGAAACGGGTCTAACGGCCATTGAACAGGAACTAGCACGCCGTGAATTAGTAAAGCGATCGCTTTTAAAAGAACGGTTAGTTACTGAGCATTTTGATACTCTAGAGTTTTGTCCAGATATTGATGCCCTTGAGAAGCAATTGAACGATTGTTGGATAGAAGCTTTTCATGTACCTTCTTTAAATCCAAAAGGTGATGTTATTTTACAAAAGTCTAGTCTTAATAAACCTGGCTTAGTAAATAATCCAACTAATTTAGATTCAGTCTTAACAACAGAGACTATTGTAGAGACGGTAAAGCCTCCGAAAACAGAGAACAATGGCCATTCTGCATTGAGTCGTCATACACCAACAACAGAACAATCCGGCACTGGCTTTGATTCTTCATCAACACATACCGCTGTTGAAGTGGTTGATAACGCTTGTAAGACAACTCGAATCACTAAAACTGATCGATTTTTTCCAGTTCAACGTCAGCCAATTGCCGTGAAAGTTAGCCCTAATTATCAATTTAGTGGGCCTTGGGAGACTATTGAGCAATTTGAGGGGTTTCAGAGAGCTTTATTAGAGTATGCAAAGAATCTGGGGTTTAATAGCCCTTCCGGATGGGTATTTAAAATAGTTGATGACATAACAAAAGGCTTAGTGTCCCCATTCTGGGATGAATTTATCTCAGGAATCCCCCTAGGAGAAAGCCAAAAAGTTAAGCGTGACTGGGAAATTGAACCAGGTGTTCCCTATCCGGCTTTTGAGGAGGAACATACTCAGTATTATGTCCACAAAGGAGAACCGTTAGAGGTAGCTGTATCGAAAGCGCGTTCAGATCTGCGAAATCCAGTGATTGGGAAAGATTTGTGGGAAGGATTCTTGAGGAAATGCGATCGCATTGCTGATGATGCAATACGAGCAAAGAGATTAGGAGTAGCAACCCCCTATTTACCACCCTCCTTTAGTAATAAACCCCAAATTACTAAAGAAAGTGTAATTACTAAGCTTTCGGCTATTACACCTGAATTTTCCCTGGCACCGTCCAGTGCTGAACCCCTAGCACAGCGAAGTTTAGAACCACAGGAAATTAAGGATGAAAGCCCTCAATTGGTCGCTGAGGCTCCTAGCCTATCTGCTTTGCAGGAAGTCTATAAAACTCCTATGGGTCGAACTTTAGTTCAAAAGCAAATTGCTGAAAATCCAGAATGGGGGTATGGAATTGTTGATGACCAAGTAGTAGACTTACTTCCCTTCTAGTGAGGTAAATATGAAGCGAATTGGTGATATTGATGCATTTCTTTTAGGACGCTCTCCTCTTTCAGAGCAGGAAATGAAAAAACTACGTCAAGCTAGACATCAGCAACAGAAAGAGGATGGATATCAACAGTTAGCTGAACTCTGTAGTTTAGGAGAGTACGAGCTAGCTAAGCAACTTGCAAACCGTAACTCTAATTGGGGATATGAAGTAGTTAATGGGGTTGTCATGGAGAGGAGCAATTAGCATTATATTAGCTACTAACCCATCAGGAAAAAGTAACGTTAATCAAACAAGGCTAGTAACTCCCAAAAGTCCAGATGCTGAGTTTCTATCCAAAAGCTTGCTTCATTAGCTTGTTTGAGATGCAACAGAGAAATATCAGATAGACCTCTAGCTTCAAGCTCACAAAGAAGCATTTCCCAATTTTGCTCAAAAAAGGGAAGCTGTTCAAGTTTCTGGCTTCTAATTTCTTCTGCCGACTGAATTTGATTAGGAATTCCGAATAACCGAGGTAAATTTAAATTTTTAGAGAAGTTCCTGGCTTCCTTGTGGTTCATAGAAATTCAAAAAAGATTTAGCTGTATAGGTAGTTGCTCAATGTTGTTCCAAGGTAAGGGTGGAACTGGGACACCTTTCTGTTCAAGCAACTGCTGGAAGTGACGCGCATTTCCAGGAGAATATTTCTCAATGGGACAGTGGACAAAAAAGTAGATACGCTTACCTAAGCGCAACCACTGATCAACTAAAGTAATCCATTCTTCCATAAATGGCTGATTCACCTTTTGGTCAGGATGGCTGATAAAGCGCACTAAACTAAACGGCGCGGTAACAACAGGTTGCACTGGCACCTTTGGTTTTCGCGGTTCGACTGGCTGCTGTCCGTAGCTAGCTGACCCACTGTAGGCAGGCCGCGTATCCAACAGCACCCGTCCGACACCCAGTTGTTCCAAAACTGTATTGAGATTACTAGCGTGGGGTTCCTTGAACCAATCCGGGTGACGAACTTCGACGGCTAGGGGGGCTTCACTCCGAGACCAAGCATCCAGAAAGGCAGTAAGGTCTTCTAATAAAGTGGGTTCATAGCTAGGTGGGAGTTGGGCAAAGATTGGCCCAAGGTGCTTACCTAAACTCCGCATTTGCTCCAAAAACTCTAAGGCACCGGAAATTGAGGGTTGCAAGCAGCCGTTGTGAGTTAACTGGCGCGGCAACTTTGGGCAAAGTTCAAAACCAGGTCGCATCTGTGATGCCCACTGTGCAACAGTCTCCTGATTAGGTGCTGAGTAAAATGTTGTATTGCCTTCAACTGCGGTGAAACGTTGGCTGTAAAGGTTTAAAAATTCTGCGGCTTTACTTCCTCTAGGATAAAGTTCGCCAACCCAACTTTTATGACCCCAAACAGCGCACCCGATGAAAAAGCTCATATTAATAGGTCACAGCCTCTTTCATCAATCAGAACTTGCAGTTTACCACGACTTCCAGAAGTCACGAGTTTTGAATAACTCTACAAAAGGAGGCTTTGAAAACGATGGCAAGTTCACCTTTAAGTATTTTTGGTTCAACCGATCAAGGATAGACTCAGCCTGATACACTTCCTCATCCGTACCCTCTACCATGACTAGATACTCGCTGCTTGAGTATCGTTCAAAATCAACTCCAGCTTCATCTTCGGGAGTCCCCATCCCAGCTACAACCCTAATCAATCCACCACTTGCAGCACCAATCCCAGTTCCCGCTACAGTCGCCAGTAGAGGCGTTCCCCAAGTTCCAACAGCTAAGACAAGACCAACTTCCGGCATCAATAAAAGACCCAAACCCGCGAAGCAGCCACCAACCGCACCCAACAGGCTACCTACGATTGTTGCGGCCATTGCTCCCATTTCTTCTTGAGAGTTGTCCTCATCCAAGTCATTGAACTTAGTGTTACTAAGCTTCTCTTCGTGGTCTGCGTCTTTAGATTCTAAAGGAACAATAGAAATATGAGGAGTTGGAACTCCTGCACGCTTTAGTTCGTTGAAAACCTGTTCTGCATCTGGGCGGTTAGCAAATGTACCAACAGCGCATCTGTGTTGACCTAAAACCATTTCTTCCTCCTTCTGCAATATGCACAGGCATTATGCAGAGGCAAAGTGACTGTGCATTTAGTTACAGTACAATTAGGTGCATTCTTGAATAATTGAAAGCCTCTACCAATCTCTTTTTAGTCAAAATCTATCCAAGTAAATCAGAGTCGCCAAGATTCTCAATGTATCTATAAAGTTTTTGACAAATTTAGATCTTGTCTTGCAGAATTCTTTAAGCTTGATTACGTCTGTAACTTGACAGTACCCAACTCTCGACTGCTTAACCTTACTCAGGCTCAACTTAAAACCTGGGTAGTTCAGGCGCAAATTCAGAGCCAGCGTGGTCAACTACCAGAATACATTCCTCTGCTTGCCCAAGCTAATCCGTTCTGGTTTGCTGTGCAATTCCAGTGTATTGATGGTCAAGTTCATCAGTTTGGCAACATTACGCTGTTGTTTCCGTTGATGAGTGTGGTTAAGCCGTTTGTGTTGCTATTTTTACTAGAGCAATTGGGGGCAGAAGCTGTGTTTTCTCGTGTTGGGATTGAGCCTTCTGACGAACCGTTCAATTCCCTTAAGCAACTACAAGCAGACCAAGGTTTGCCACGTAATCCGATGCTTAACAGTGGTGCGATCGCATTAGCCTCCTTATTGCCTGGTGAAAATGCTCACTCTCGTTGTGAAAGTCTTTGCCTGTGGCTCAATCATCACTCGAACTCTCAGCTATTTTTAGATGAGTCGATGCTGAGTTCCGTGCGTTCTGTAGCGAATGAACGCAATCGAGCGATCGCAACTTTGCTATCTCAGTCTGGTTATCTAGATGACGTAGAACTTGCTTTAGATACCTACAATCACGTCTGCTGTTTGTCTGGAACCATTGCTGATTTAGCAAGTTTGGGGATGTTGTTGGCGCAATGCCAAAAACCAATCCGGCTAGAACACTGCCGTACTGTTAATAGTTTAATGACTACCTGCGGCTTGTACCAAGCTTCTAGACGCTTCGCTGTAGAGGTGGGACTCCCTACTAAGTCAGGAGTAAGCGGGGCAATGGTTTCTGTGGTGCCATCTCAAGGTGCGATTGCCTATGGCACCGCCCAAGGGGCGATCGCGTGTTACAGCCCTCCTCTCGATCAAGAGGGTAACTCTGTAGCCGGAGTGTTTTTATTACAGCAACTTGCCCAAGTATTGAATTTGAAGGGTTAGAAGGTGATTGTTTTAGCTAGTGATTGCAGAACGTGCGATCGCTCTACAATAAAAAGTTCAAACCTTTGACCATAGGTGCTTGGTCACTATCCTTAGACTAATGGCTACCTTTTCTGATGAGCGCTAGAACACTGTTTGATAAAGTTTGGGACTTACATACTGTTGGTATTTTGCCTTCCGGTCAGACTCAGCTATTTATTGGTTTACATTTAATTCACGAAGTTACCAGTCCTCAAGCGTTTGCGATGCTGCGGGAACGTGGACTGAAGGTGCTGTATCCCGATCGCACTGTTGCCACTGTCGATCACATTGTTCCTACAGAGAACCAATCGCGTCCGTTTGCTGATGTCTTAGCAGAAGAGATGATGCAAGCGTTGGAGAATAACTGTAAAGAGTACGGCGTAAGATTTTATAACATTGGGTCTGGCAGTCAAGGCATCGTTCATGTGATTGCGCCCGAACTGGGTTTAACTCAGCCAGGAATGACAATCGCCTGTGGGGATTCTCATACCTCAACTCATGGTGCATTTGGCGCGATCGCATTTGGCATTGGCACCTCTCAAGTCCGTGATGTCCTAGCCTCCCAAACCCTAGCGCTGTCTAAACTTAAGGTTCGTAAAATTGAAGTCAATGGCAAATTGCCCCCCGGTGTTTATGCCAAAGATGTAATTCTCCATATCATCCGCACCCTCGGTGTGAAAGGTGGCGTTGGCTACGCCTATGAATTTGCTGGTACTACCTTCGAGCAGATGAGTATGGAAGAGCGCATGACTGTCTGTAATATGTCCATCGAGGGTGGCGCTCGTTGTGGGTATGTGAACCCAGATGAGGTGACATATGAATACCTCAAGGGCAGAGATTTTGCTCCCAAAGACGCAGAGTGGGATAAAGCAGTTAGCTGGTGGAACAGCCTCCGCAGTGATGAGGATGCTGTTTATGATGATGTCGTCACCTTTGATGCGGCTGAAATTGCACCTACTGTCACTTGGGGAATTACGCCAGGGCAAGGGATTGCGGTTAATGAAGTGGTTCCTGTTGCCGATACCCTGCCAGAATCAGAAAAAGCGATCGCACAAGAAGCCTATCGCTACATGGACTTCACGCCAGGAACACCGATTCAAGGCACAAAAGTCAATGTCTGCTTTATCGGTAGCTGTACCAATGGACGCATCAGCGACTTACGAGAAGCTGCCAAATTTGCCAAAGGTAAGCACGTAGCCCAAGGAGTCAAGGCATTTGTTGTCCCTGGTTCAGAACGAGTGAAAAAGGAAGCGGAAGCAGAAGGACTAGACAAAATCTTTTTGGAAGCGGGGTTTGAGTGGCGAGAACCAGGATGCTCAATGTGTCTAGCGATGAATCCTGACAAACTTCAGGGTACTCAGTTGAGTGCTTCTTCTTCTAATCGTAATTTCAAAGGTCGTCAAGGTTCGTCTACAGGACGTACACTGCTGATGAGTCCGGCAATGGTGGTTGCTGCGGCGATTAAGGGTGAAGTTTCTGATGTTCGCGAGTTGATGCTACAGGAGTCAGTCTCATGAGTAGTGAAGTAAAAGTGATTGAAGGTCGGGGAATTCCTCTTGTAGGCAATGATATTGATACCGATCGCATTATTCCTGCCCGTTTTTTGCGCTGTGTCACCTTTGATGGTTTGGGGGAACAAGCGTTTGCCGACGATCGTGTGCAAGCGAAAGGGGAACATCCCTTTGATCAGCCACAGTATCAAGGAGCGAATATCTTAGTTGTTAACGGCAACTTTGGCTGTGGTTCCTCACGAGAACACGCGCCTCAAGCCTTGGCAAAATGGGGAATTCAAGCCGTTGTGGGAGAAAGCTTTGCTGAGATATTTTTTGGTAACTGTGTTGCGATCGGGATTCCTGGTGTAACGGCTGAACCTACGACAGTCAAGCAGTTACAGACAATCCTGCAAGAAAATCCCCAAGCTTCGATAACTGTGGATTTAGACGCAATGCAAGTCCATTGTGGAGACTTCCAAGCTTCTGTATCGATGGGTGAGGGTTCACGGCAGATGTTAACTACAGGCACCTGGGATACTTGTGTACAATTGCTTGCTCAAATTGACCCGATTCGAGCTACGGTGGCTAAATTGCCGTATGTAGATTGGGACAGTCGAGTTGTGGCAACATCGTTGTAGGTGGTAGGTGGTAGGTGGACAGAGCTATGCCTTGCTCTTCTTTGAATCTCCCCAAAACCCTAATCTTGCCAAGGAGAGCACCGTAGTTTTTCCCTTACAACCTACCACCTAACACCTAACACCTAACACCTAACACCTTAAAAATCTTCGAGTAGCCACTCTGAGGCACGTTCACCCAACTCAATTGGAATACTGACGGCTTTACCCAACCGTGGACGCTCACGAGTTTCCCGAATATAGTTTTGTACTTGTGTCGCGCCTCCCCAAGCGTGTAGGTAATTAGCGACTGTATTGAGATGCTCTAGGTACTCGGCTTCAGAGAGTGGGAAAGATACCTGTTCTAGGTATTTCCACATGACTTGAACGAAGATTTTCCCCTGAGTCCGTCGTATTTGAATGTCATAAGAGTATCCCCACTTGTTGAGCAGGAGTTGGCGCAAGTCCTGTCCTGTCATAACCCTCTTTGCCTAAGTTTTTGTTTACATTTCGTCACAAATACGACGCTTTTTAACTTTATGATACGGTGTAAAAGAATGTAATAATACCTATATCTGAAGCCGTAAATCCTTTGACTGAAAGGATTTTGGCAACCCTGTTGACGGTTAGATTACTCTACATTATGAGAGCAGGGTTTAAGAAGTTCTGGAAATATTTCCAGAGTTGTTAAAAAAAATATACCCTTAGGCGTTCAGTTATGGCTCAAGTTTCTGGCTCAGCAGATGTTCCTGATATGGGGCGTCGTCAATTTATGAACCTCTTGGCGTTTGGTACGATTACCGGAACAGCTCTGGGAGCGCTCTATCCAGTTATTAAGTTCTTCGTTCCGCCTTCAGCGGCTGGCAGTGGCGGGGGTGTCACGGCTAAAGATGCGTTAGGTAATGACATCGTTGTCAGTGACTTTCTAGCCAATCATGGTGCAGGCGATCGCACTCTCGCTCAAGGTCTCAAAGGTGACCCGACCTATGTTGTTGTTACCGAAGACCAATCCATTGGCAACTATGGTTTAAATGCTGTCTGCACCCACTTGGGATGCGTGGTGCCTTGGAATAGCAACGAGAATAAGTTCAAGTGTCCCTGTCATGGTTCTCAGTACGATAACACTGGTAAGGTGGTACGGGGACCAGCACCTCTGTCTTTGGCATTGGTTCACGCCACTGTCACCGAAGACGACAAGCTTTCCCTCACGCAGTGGACAGAAACTGATTTTCGCACTGGCGAAGACCCCTGGTGGGTTTAATTCAATTCGGACTTAGGGCATCGGGACTGGGGATTAAGGATTGGGGAAGAAGTCTTGAACAAAGCAGAGCAAGTATTGACGATATCCTTTTCCTTAACGCTCCAGCCTCGATGCTTTAATCCTTGTCTCTTCCATCCTTAATACCCAATCCCTCTTCGAGTTTTTTGCTTTAAAAGATGAGAACACCTTCTTTATCGGTGATGTACAACTTCCTCAACAAGCGGGTAATCACCAGAACCGTTGTGCTGGCTTTGGCAACCCTGGCATTATTCTTCGTTAGTGATATTACGCTTCCTCAGTCAGCTAGTGCATACCCCTTCTGGGCACAGGAAACCGCGCCAGAAACTCCCCGTGAACCGACGGGACGGATTGTTTGTGCCAACTGCCACTTGGCAGCGAAACCTACAGAAGTCGAAATTCCCCAGTCCGTTTTGCCAGATACGGTATTTGAGGCTGTGGTGAAGATTCCCTACGACCTAAACGCACAACAGGTTTTGGGTGATGGCTCCAAAGGCGGCTTAAATGTCGGTGCAGTGGTAATGTTACCAGAAGGCTTCAAGATTGCCCCTGAAGACCGAATTCCTGAGGAGATGAAGGAAAAGGTTGGCGGCGTTTACTTCCAACCTTACAAGGAAGACCAGGAAAACGTTATCATCGTTGGTCCACTACCCGGTGAACAGTACCAAGAAATTGTTTTCCCTGTCCTGTCTCCTGATCCAAACACTGATAAATCCGTTCGCTTTGGTAAGTATCCTGTTCATATTGGGGCTAACCGTGGACGTGGTCAGGTTTATCCTGCTGGTAACAAGAGCAATAACACCATCTACAATGCCTCGAAAGCGGGTCAAATTTCTCAGATTAGTAAGCTGGAAGATGGTGGCTATGAAGTCACGATTCAAACAGCAGACACTGGGACAGTTGTTGATGCAATTCCTGCTGGTTTGGAGTTGATTGTATCTGAAGGGCAGGACGTTACTGCTGGTGAAGCTCTGACGAATAATCCTAATGTTGGTGGATTTGGTCAAGCGGATGCTGAGGTTGTCTTACAAAGTCCAGCACGAATTAAGTGGTTAATGGTATTCATCGGCGGGATTATGCTGTCCCAAGTGTTCCTGGTGCTGAAGAAGAAACAAATTGAGAAAGTTCAAGCGGCTGAAATGAACTTCTAAGTTCTCTGCTAAATTACAAGTTGTAGGACAAGCTGAACGGCTTGTCCTTTTTTATTGAATTGTTCAATTTTTTGTCTAAATTAACGCGATCGCATTATTGCTTTTTTGGTTATCGGTTAGCTATCTCGAATTGCGGCTGCTGTTGCCAAGGTTTCTGCACCTTGTTGCATGGCTTCAATATTGGACTCTGACCAAGAACGAGTATCCTGGCAGTGATGAGCGACGAGTAACCCCCACAATCGACCCTGATTAAGGACTGGCACGACTAAGTTAGCGCGAACCTGCATGTCTCTTAAGAAGTCTCGGTGACAAGCTTGGATGGGTTCTGTTTCTATATCTGCGATCGCTCTTACTCGTCCGGCTTCGTACATGGCGGCGTATTCACTATTGAAACACTCATCGGGTCCGGTTGAGCCGAAGATAGAAAACTCGCTAGAACTCAAGGACTCGAATGTAACTCGTCCTTCCCATTCGCGGTAAAAGTAATACAAGACTACGCGATCGACCTGAAGAGAATTCCTTAATTTGTCGGTGGTTTCTTGGACTACTGTATCTCTTGCAAGAGTGGCAGCAAGGCGATTCGCAACTCTTAGCAAATTTTGATCGGACATCAGCTCTGTGGGGACTCCTAGAGTAGTTTGTTGAACTTCTCTGATCATATAGAGTAGCTTTTGCTGTTTGGCTGGCTTTTGGTACTTTCAGTTTTGTGAGTTGCTAAGAGTGGTTTGCCGTTGCTGCCAAATTTCTTGAAGTCTTGTAATTGCGTCTTGGGTGTAGCGGGTTGCTTCTTTGAGAATGGCTGTCCATAGGGTTGTGAGGGTTGGCAAGTTTTGGCAACCGCGAATTAGGGTACGACAAGCAGCAATCCACTGTTCTAATTTTCGGTAACTGATGAAATAGCCGCCTCTTCCTTCGAGATGCACCCAAAGCACATGTTGCCATTTTTGCCAGTTAATGATGCGCTTGGGGTTAATCTTTAGATGCTTTGCGATTTGCTTGAGGCTGATTACGAAGGTGTTTGGGTTAATGCGATCGCGTAGAGGCGGCATGGTTCTTTCAATCCCTGGATAAATCACTGGTGTTCAGTTACTGATGAACTGATGAGGCTTTAGTCTCTGGGAATGCTGTGACGCAAAACGCTCATTACTTCGCCTGAGATGGATGTGGGTTGCAGGGGACTCCAGGCGGTAACTTCGGCAAAACCGAGGCTGTAGAGGTGACGAATCGTGCTGTGGACTCCGTTGCGAGAACCGATGAGCATCACTTTGATGTGTTCTTTCTTTGGGCGTGGTGTGGGGAAGTCGGAGGAGGCAGGAGGAGTGGGGGCTTCGTTGGGGTCTGGGAGAGATTCTTGGGACATTTGTGTGTACCGATGAATGGATGATGTCTCTTATTAGAGACATCATCCATTCTACACCTAGTGTCATATATAAGAGACATTTACTTCGTCATCAGGTTTTGACAAAATCTGAGGCATGGGAAAAGCAGGGCAAGCCCTCAAGCAGGTGTTGGAAACCTATGACATTAGCCAAAATCGGCTAGCTGTGATGATGGGAACTCGGCGGGGGAACGTTCACCGCTGGGTTAATGAGATGGCAGATCCTTCGGCTGATGCCGTTCTTGAGATTCGGGACGGACTTGAGAAGATTAATTCAGATGCGGCGGAAGAATTTATCAGGTTGTATTTGAGTAAATCAACTCAGAATGATTAGTCCTAGATAATTCTCATGTCTGGACACAGGTTTTAAAAGCCAAGCTAGACTCTGAATTATAGTGATTTCCAAAAGCGGTAATCTTTTAGCACAAGAATTCGATCTAAATCATTTTCTACAGCTCTAAGCAGTATTTTGGAATTTTTGAGATGGAAAATTATAAAGCACCATGCCTACCATTCAATGTCTTCAGGAACATATAAAGTCTGGCAATTGTACTTATCCGGTATTCATAGGCTTTATTTCAGCCTCAGAAGTCTTGCAAATTGCAGAAGCACCTAGCTTTTCAAAAAAAACTACAAATCAGCAAATAGCCCAAAATATACTTACACCACCGATTAAAGATTGGCAACGCCCACTAAATGTAGAGCGAGTCCAAAATATAAAGCTGTTGTTTAACAACTCTGGGGAATTTATGCCAAACCCAGTTTTGCTGTGTCAGAACGGTACAACTTCTCAAACCAATATTGAAATACGCCAGCAGCAAACAACAAGCGGTGGAGTTCCTACAATGGTTTGGGATGTCATCATACCCATACCAAATACTGGTGATCCTATTCCTTTCTGGATTCTTGATGGTCAGCATAGAATCAATGGGTTAGCTGGCTCTCAACAATCAGGTAATCCGATTCCTGTTGTTTTGCTCCTGGAGCAAGGTCAACATGTATATAGCGGTCCAATAGTAGCTAAACTCTTTGCCCAAGTTACAACTTCTGCAACTAAGCTTGATGATTTACACAATGAGTGGTTAACTTTTGCCTTTGGACTAAAAAATTACGCCAATGGACCTAGAAGCCTTCAAGATAGGCAAGCAATGGAATGTGTTGCACTCCTTTGCCGCGACCCTATTATTCAACAAACAAGAGTAAGTAATCCATTTTGCAATCAGATTAAATTTAATGCAGAGAGTAATGTTGAGTTAACTCCAGGTGGTTTTGCATATAGTTGCATCGAACTTAAAGATCTTGTCAGTAAACATTATTATGGAGCCGCTTCTCCAATTAGTTTTTATCTAAATCCTCAAGATTTATCTCAACAGATTGGGCTAGCCTATTTAGCTCTTACTCAAGTTGTTCAGGCACCTCAAAACCAATCAGTTTTCTTCGGTTCGTCTGGTCCTAATCAATCGGGGCAGAGAATTATGCAAGATGCTTATCTGGTAGGAGTTTTCTCATATCTTTTGCATCACGGCATTCCAGCTTCTTGGGAAAACATTTTACGAACATTATCTTTTCATACAACTAATTGGAATTTTCAAAGTTGGGTTCGTTCATTGAATGGTTCGCATCAAACAATTTCTAAAAAACTTGCCTTTAGCGTCTTTGCTAAAGTTTTTCGTGAAAGTCAGCTACCGACAGCAGCAGGTAATCTAGCTGATTATCTTCGAGGTAATAATGCAACTGTAATGTTTGAGTTCTCACATTTGACTCCAGCAGGAAAGCCTGCAAAACAGGGAAGAGAAACTTTCACAGTTACAAGAGGAGCCACCCTGTCACAAATTATTCATCCTCGAAAACATATTAAGAAAGCAGCCATTAGTGAGAACATTGGTAATCTTGTTATTTCAGATATGAACAGTCCGCCAGGTCGAGTTGTGTTCTATCCAGAAATTATCAGGAGTGGGATGAAACTAGATTCAAATAAACACTTAAGTCCTCTTTCATTACTAATTACGATGGAACACTATGGCGGAGTTGAATTTACAGCCCAGCTAGAGATTAGCTGGTAAGTATTATGTTTGAGTACCGTATTCGCTGCACTCAAGAATACATAACATCTCTAGAACTTTCTCTTCAAAGTAGTTGGCTAAATCAATATGAGACGTACTGTAGAAGTAATCTCTCTCTACCTCATGCATTTGCTTTAATCCATCCTTGGCATTACTGTCAAGACTCTACACAGTTGAGAGTAAATGGAGTGCGTGGTAGTCGCAGTTTTCACAAAGAAGTTGGGATGAATAGCTTACTATGTGCTTCAGAACTAATTTGGGGATACAAGTGTTCTCGCAGCCTCGGCGAGGAAGTTCAGGCAGATCATCTCTTTCCATACTCACTAGGAGGTCAAACAGTTGCGTCAAATAAGGTATATCTTTGTTCTTTGCACAACCAAATGAAATCCAATGACATCCATATTTTTCCTTGGGAAAACGGCGAACCTGCTTGGTTATCTAATTGTTTAGAGATGATTGCACGGATTAAGCGGCTAACTTGAGCGATCTCCAAGCCAGCTATTGAAAATTACAATTAATCTGACCTCAACTTGTTACATCTTGCAATATTAGAATTTTTGTAATTTGTTGTATGTTAAATAGAGCATACAAAAAATTGATTTTACTGTCAAGTATGTTAATGTTTGTTTGATAAGACATAAACTTTGATAAGACATAAACTTTGAGGAGTGCCCTAGTGACAAACCTTAGGCAATTCCAAGTAAATGGTTCCTGTCAAAAGGAAGTACAAGTTTTTTTGGACACCGTTAAAGCTATACAACCGACTGTTGAGTGGGGATGGAATACCCTTGAGCCAGGATGCGAAAACAATCCTGAGGAAGTTCAAGGGTTTGGGTATACCAATCTTCCTCGTAAGCATCTAAGTCGTCTTGCCGATTTTTTAGAGTTGCAACTAGTGTATGTAAGCGAAAATCTACAACCTGAAACAGTTAGAACACTTCAGCTTATAGAACGAAAGTGAGGATGAAAATTTATGGTACTTCCTTTTCACCATACTTTTCCAGCTATTAGGGGCATCCAAGCAGGGCGTGAATACTACATATCTATGTGTCCCGTCCGGCTGATTCCCAAGCTGTTCTCCTTTGACGATGAAGAAATTCCGGCTGAAATGAGGGCACAGCGAACACTGAATCGGGTAAGAATACCAGAAATCGCTCAGTATATCCTGGATAACCCAAGCAGTTACATTTTCTCAGCCATCACAGTTTCAATCAACGCTGAGATTAAGTTTGAACCAATCAGCTCAGAAGATATTGGAATGTTAAAGATTCCAATGGATGCCAGGTTTGTCATAAATGACGGACAACATCGACGTGCAGCATTTGAGATGGCTCTGAAGGAAAACCCCGAAGTTGGGGATGAAACGATTTCGGTCGTCTTCTTCCTGGACGTGGGACTGAAGCGATCGCAGCAGATGTTCACCGATCTCAATCGCTATGCTGCTCGTCCCGATCCATCGCTCAATATCCTCTACGATCACCGCGATCGCAAAGCAGTTCTATCCAAGACGGTGATGAAAGCGGTAAAAATCTTTAACAAGCTGACGGACACCGAGCGAAGTAGCCTACCACCACGCTCCAGCAAATTATTTACCTTAAGCGGTATCTATACCGCAACTAATCTACTTCTTGCTAATTATAAGGATGTTGATTTTGACAAACAAAGCAGTTTAGCATCACAATACTGGAACGCTGTAGCTGCTCAAATGTCTGATTGGCAAGATGTTTTACATAAAAAGGTGTCTGCTGGTGAATTACGCCGAGATTATGTCCACAGCCATGCGGTAACACTGGTTGGGTTGGGTGGCGCTGGCGCTGCTTTGCTTTCTCTCTACCCCGATGATTGGGCAAATCGGCTCAAACCTCTACAGACCATAAACTGGGAACGCTCTAATCCCGCCTGGGACGGATCGATCATTGTTGGTGGTAGCGTCCACAACAACCGAACTTCCAGAAGTTTTATGATTAGTTACCTCAAAAAGGCTCTAGGCTTACCCTCGGAGGATATCTGAAAAGTATTCAAAGCTATTTGATTTCTTCTAGCATCCCGATTACATTTCCCCGCCCCCTAAATCCCCCAATTCTGGGGGACTTTGAGTTCTGCTTCCCCCAAAGTTGGGGGGTTAGGAGGGCGAAATTATAAAGGCTGCATAAGTCCTATCCATATCGTCTATCCCACTGTACTGATGGAAAAAGACTCTTATAGAATTCGCGGCACTACAAAGCCAATTGAGCAATCTGCTCGTCGCTTGCGTCAACAGCTAACTCCCGCAGAAGCTCACTTGTGGAGTGCGTTGAGCCGTCGTCAACTGGCAGGACTCAAGTTTCGCTCTCAACATCCAGTGGGACGTTTTATTGTTGACTTTTATTGTCCAGCCTGCAAGTTGGTTATTGAAGTCGATGGAGACATTCATGCTCAGCAAAAAGACTATGACAGTGTTCGGACAGAGCAGCTTCAGGCTTTTGGCTATCAAGTACTGAGGTTTACAAACGAAGATGTTTTGAGCGATCTGCAAACCGTTCTAGCGCACATTGTCAAAGTAGCAGAAGCTCAGTTCCCCCCAGAATTGGGGGGCTAGGGGGGCTAAATCCTCGTCTGAAGAAGAAAAGTTGTTAGGAAGTATTCACCAATGAACGTCATTCAAGAAGCTGACAATCCAAGTTCAGCCCAACCCGTTTTGGCAGAGTCTGTTAGACAAGATGTTAAGTGGCTAACGGCTGAAATTCAAGGACTGTACTGTTTAGATGAAGTTCCTTGGGTTGTTGGTTATTCCGGTGGCAAGGATAGCACTGCTGCGCTTCAACTTGTTTGGAATGCCATTGCTGCATTACCCAAAAAAGAGCGAACTAAACCAATTCATATTATTTCGACGGATACATTAGTTGAAAATCCCATCATTTCTGCTTGGGTACGCCAGTCTTTGGAACGAATGGAAACATCAGCTCAGGCTAAGAATTTACCGTTTCAACCCCATCCGCTAAAACCTTCGCTAGAAGATACTTTTTGGGTTAACTTGCTGGGTAAAGGGTATCCGGCTCCTCGTAATAAATTTAGATGGTGTACGGCACGTCTCAAAATTAATCCTGCTAACCGCTTTGTCCGAGACATTGTTCGTGAAAGTGGTGAAACTATCTTAATTCTTGGCACTCGCAAAGCCGAAAGCCAAAAGCGAGCTTCCACAATGGCAAAACACGCACAGGGCCGAATACGCGATCGCCTGAGTCCTAATGCCAGTTTGCCTAATTCTCTAATCTACACACCGATTGAAGACTGGAGTAACGATCAGGTTTGGCTGTATTTAATGCAATGGGAAAATCCTTGGGGATATAGCAACAAAGAGCTATTCCAAATTTACCGTGGAGCTTCTGCCGATAACGAATGTCCTTTAGTCATTGATACTTCAACCCCCAGTTGCGGCAGTTCTAGATTCGGTTGTTGGGTTTGTACATTGGTTGATCGTGACAAATCAATGGAAGCAATGCTTCTCAACGATGAATCTAAAGAATGGATGCAAGCTCTCTTAGATTTTCGAGATGAATTAGATTTTCATACTAATGAGAAGCTAGAACAGGAGCGGCAAAATCGAGATTTTCGCCGTATCACTGGAAATGTTCAACTCTTTGAGCGCAATGTAGAAGGCTCAAAAGAAAAAGAAGTAACGAATGTTCCTGGGCCTTATATCAAAGCCTATCGAGATGAGCTGTTGATAAAACTTCTGAAAACTCAACAGGAAGTCCGTCAAAAAGCTCCACCAGAAATGCAAGATATCGAACTGATTTCCCTCGATGAACTCAGTGAAATTCGACGGATTTGGCTAGAAGAAAAACACGAATTTGACGATTCTCTCCCCCGCATCTACCACGAAGTCACTGGCGAAATCTTCCTCGATCCACGTCTCAATGCAGGCAATGCTTACCTAGGTGTTGATGAATGGAGCATCCTTGCAGAACTGTGCGAGGACTCCATGCACCTCGAACTCATGAATCGGCTTCTCGACACCGAACGCCAGTTCCAAACCATGTCCCGCCGCGTTGGACTCTACGAAAAACTAGATAAATGCTGCGAAATCAATTTTGACTCCAAAGACGAAGCCCTAGAAAATGCCCATCGCACTCGCACCCTCAAACAAGCTGCAACCCAAGGCGATATTGATACTGTCAGACAACTGACAACAGACAAAGCCAACCCATCCAATCCAACTAATGCGATAGCTTGCGCTGCTGCAAAGCAGATCGCTCAACCCAACTCCTGGGCAGAAGCGAAATTCAGCAAAGCTCCCTCCTCATCGCCCCTTGCAGCCGAATCCACAGCAAGCTACAGCCTTAAAGATACTCCCACTCCTCAGCCCGAAACAGAGAAAGACTACAAACCCCAAGGGATTCCCCACATCATCCTCACTGAACTGGTTTTGCAGAATTTCGGTCCCTATCAAGGTCAACACACCATCGACCTCACTTCCCCCAACAACAACCAGCCAATCATCCTATTCGGAGGCATGAACGGTGGCGGCAAAACCACCCTCATGGATGCCATCCGTTTAGCACTCTACGGACAACGCGCTCTATGCTCCACCCGTGGCAAGCTATCCTACAGCGACTTCCTCAAAGAATGCGTCAACCGCCAAACCGACGACGAACCTACAACCATTGAACTTACCTTCCAGCAAACCCTCAACAACGCACCCCAACCTACCCAATTTCGAATCCATCGCACCTGGAACCGACAACCCAAAAACGGACGCGACACACTGAACATCCTTAAAGATGGCTCTCCCGATGCCGCCCTCACCAATGCCTGGGATGAACGAATTGAAGACCTGCTACCCCTCGGCATCTCCAATTTATTTCTGTTTGACGGAGAACAAGTCAAAGAACTCGCAGAACAAGACGAACTACCACCCATCGTAGTTACTGCTATGCGATCGCTCCTCGGTTTAGAACTACCCGATCGCCTCTCCACCGATCTAGACGTACTCATTGCCCGCAAACGCAAAGCAAGCGCTAAACGTCAGGACTTAAAAAAACTCGAAGAAATTGAACATCGCTTAGAGTCCCTTACCCAAGAAAAGCGGACAGCCAAGCAAAAATTAGCTGCCATTCAACCTCGACTAGAAGCCGCACAAAACAAGCTAAACCAAGCAGAAGAAGCTTTTCTGACCCAAGGAGGCAAGATTGCCGCCGAACAAACCAACCTAGAAACCAAGGTTCAACGCCTACAAGAAGAGGTAGAAAGCGATCGCCAAGCCCTGCGCGATTTAGCTGCCGGAATCCTGCCACTGGCGATGATTCAACCACTGCTGCAACAAGCTCAATTCCAAGCCCAACAGGAAGTACAACACCAACAACAAGAAGCTGCCCGCGACCAGATACAAACTCACGACCAACGCCTCCTAGACTTCCTACCCGCGCTCAAACTCAAAGCCAGCCAACTCAAACAGATTCAAGCCTTTCTAGCGGCTGAGCAACAAGCCCTGACCCAAACTCAAATCGATGCTTGGTTAGGTGCCAGTGCCAATCACGTCCATCAACTTGCCAGTTTATTGGAGCATGGATTACCCAGCCAGTACTTTTCCGACCTAACCCCCCTAACCTCCTCACTAAAGCTCCGGCTTCCCTACGATAGCGAAGCGGCACGAAGTGCGGGAAGGGGGGAACTGAACTCCCCTCTCCTTGCAGGAGAGGGGCAGGGGGAGAGGTCAACCGAGAAGTCTTGGTTACCCAACCCGATCCAGCAAGCCCAAGAACGAATCCAGCACTTGCAAGATTCTCAAACTGAAATAGATGCCACAGAACGCTATCTAGCCACAGCCGCAGCCCCCGAAGTTTACGAAAAACTCAAACATCAGTTCCAAAAAGCACAAACTGAAGTCATTCACCTCTCAACCGACCACGAACAGGCTCATCGAGAGTTGGAGGAAATCAAAAAAGCGATCGCCCGTGTCAAGCAAGAACTTGTAGACTACAGCACTGTTGCGATCGAGCAACAGACAACCGAACACACCCTCAAAGCCGCAGCCAAGGCTCAAGAAACGTTAAAAGAGTTCAAAAAACGCCTCAAACTCCGCAAACTCAACCAACTAGAAACCCTAGTAACCGAGTGCTTCCTCTACCTGCTCCACAAATCCAATCTGGTGCATCGCATCCAAATTGATACCGAAACATTCTGTCTATCCCTATTTGATTACGAAGGACAACCCGTTCCCAAACATCGCCTCTCGGCAGGAGAAAAGCAACTGCTAGCAATCTCCCTCCTGTGGGGACTCGCCCGTGCATCCGGTCGGCAACTCCCCGTAGCGATCGATACACCACTCGGTCGCCTCGACTCCACCCACCGCAACAACCTAGTTGATCGCTACTTTCCGCAAGCTAGCCATCAAGTCATCCTGCTTTCCACCGACACCGAAATCCGAGAAGAAGAAGTAAAACGGTTAAGGGATAATAATGCGATCGCTCATGAATATCTTTTGCAGTACGATGCAGACAAGCATCACACCCAAGTCAAACTCGGCTATTTCTGGTAAACAAAATGGAACTACTTGTAATATCAATTCCCTAAATGCTTGCTACAGAGACTTTTCTTGTTCCCCCCTTATTAAGCTATGCATTAATCGCATCTTTCTTAACAGTTGGGGAGTTGACAACGGGAAGAGAAGAGTGAGAGAGTTGCCAAGTGACAGCAATGTCATGCAAACGTCGCCGACCGCGCCAAAGGGTCTTCACCCCAGGCTCTCCATCACGCTTGCGCCCTAAGAAACCTCCAAGTTGAGCGAGCCAACGCACGCAAGTGTGCAGAGTTGGAGGGGTGGTGGTGGGGATTGAGGTTTTGTGAATCCGACAGTAGAGAGCCTGCCACTCGTGAGTTTCTAGTACAGTGTCTGCGGGTTGTTCAGGGAAGGCACGGGCTTGGTAGGTAATCCACAACAAGCGCCAAGCAACAATCGCATAGGTAGGGCTTGCTGCACAAAGCCGAAACCCTTAGCCATCAATAGTTTAAGCGGGAT
>NZ_JCACKQ010000044.1:0-56057 GCF_059505465.1 Symplocastrum torsivum
TTTCCTAGTCTTGAAAACTATGACGCTTTTTCATGTCTCATTTGAAAACGCTATAATCGAATTGAACCGCGCAAAAGAACCTTGAAAACTGCATACTGTAAGCCTTTCAGGCACACGCTCTTTCAACTAACATGAATCCCTATCAGGGATTGAAACCTCTTTACGGGTATTCATCTCCTCAAGGGCACGACTTTCAACTAACATGAATCCCTATCAGGGATTGAAACGAATAAGGTAATCCTTGAAAGGTTGAAAAAACTTCAAGTAAAATGAATCCCTATCACGGTAAAGATACAAACAACCAAGAACTAATCAGATTCATTGAGTAAACTATCAATTTTTTCCTTATCACGCTGCTGCTGTCTGACTTGCATTCGGTATTTCCAGTCTCGAATTGCGATCGCAGCTTTGGCAGCAGGAGAGTGAGGATTATCACCAGTGCTGTCATTCTTACTTGCTGCAACGGTGTAGTCTGGTTGGTGGCGCATGACTAGACACTTGGATAAACTATCATGCGGTGATTCTTGATCGAGCGCTCGTAGAATCGCTTTAACTGATTTATAGCGTTCTTGTAGGGAAATCTTGAGCATTTTGCCGAGAATCTTGGCAAAGGAGTCACTAATTTGCACAGAATTTTGCCACAGAAGTTCACCTGTTTGGCGATCGGTATCAAAATCTAGGGGAGCTTTTCCTGTCAATAAATAGAGGCAGGTAATGCCTAGAGCATAAATATCACTACCAAATACAGGTCGTAGAGAAAATTGTTCGGGTGGTGCAAATCCTACTGTTCCAATAAAATGGGTTGTTGGCGTTTTCATCGTATTATCGCCAGCCTGAGCAATAAGCTCCTTCACTGCCCCAAAATCAATCAGTACTAGCCTTCCATCGTCTTCACAACGAATGATATTCTGCGGCTTTATATCGCGATGAATAACTTGCTGGCTGTGGACATACTGCACTGCTGGGAGAATTTCTCGTAAAAAGCGCTTGACTGAAGCTTCCGTTAGACAACCTACCCGCCTCACCAGCCTTGCCAACGTCATTCCACGCACGTATTCCTGAACTAAGTAAAACTCCCCATCTGCAACGAAATAATCAAGTAGCAGAGGAATTTGAGAGTGGCTACCCAGCTTCCCTAAAGTTTTCGCCTCACGTTCAAAACGCTTACGCGCCGTTTCCAAGGCACTAGGCTCAATAACTTTGGGACACAATTGCTTGATAACACACCAGGGTTCACCGGGTAACAACACATCTCTTGCCAGAAAGGTAACGCCAAAACCACCTCGGCCAATCATCCGCAGCACTTCATAGCGATCGCGAAATAGTTGATCTTGACCACACAGCTGACCCAACTGTGTTTGCTGCAAAACGTCTGTATGAAACGTAGAGAGGTTTCCAGGCGGAAAATTCATGGATTTTCAATGGCAGGATGATGTTGGATCTCTAGTATGCTTTTAGTCTAGGCAAAAAGCCCCCTTTCCGTCCAAGCCACTAAGATATAACAATTTAGGATAGATAGTTGTAAAGTAACGATGAAGAGCAACTATGACTATGCATCCTAGATTACAAAAAGCGTTTGAGCAGAGCCGAGTTCTCAAAGTAATTAGCGGCTTGAATAATTTTGATGCCAACCGTGTGGCAGCAATCGTCAAGGCAGCCGAGCGGGGTGGTGCGACGTTTGTTGACATCGCTGCTGACCCTGATTTGGTAAAACTAGTGAAGGGATTGACTAATCTCCCAGTTTGTGTATCTGCTGTGGAACCCAACCTGTTTGTGAAAGCAACCCAAGCAGGTGCCGATCTAATCGAGATTGGTAACTTCGATAGCTTTTATGCTCAGGGACGGCGGTTTGAGGCAGAAGAAGTGTTAGCACTCACCCAAGAAACGCGATCACTTCTCCCCAACATCACCTTGTCTGTCACTGTCCCCCACATCCTGACGCTCGATCAGCAAGTACAACTTGCCGAGGAATTGGTGCAAGCGGGTGCCGACATCATCCAAACTGAAGGCGGAACCAGCAGCACCCCTCGTTCTGCCGGGACATTAGGGTTAGTTGAAAAAGCTTCTCCAACCTTAGCAGCCGCGTATGAGATTTCCCGTGCTGTATCCGTACCAGTACTGTGTGCGTCTGGTTTATCCAACGTAACTGTACCAATGGCGATCGCTGCTGGTGCGGCGGGTGTTGGTGTCGGTTCTGCCATCAATCAATTAGATAACGAAGTCGCGATGGTTGCCGCTGTCCGTAGCCTGGTTGAAGCATTGGCAACTGCTACCCCTGTGCGCGATCGCGTATAGAGGACTTCCAAAAGCATCAATTGCCTAAACAATTGCTGTAGGGGCGCAAGACGCAGCGCCCCTGCAAAAGCTTATGGGCAGCCAGTGGGCTAATAAATAATACAATCCTTCAAGCTGTAGACTACTTGCTGCTGTTCCTCAAACGACAGTTCTGGGAACATTGGCAGCGACAATACCTCATGGCAAGCTTGCTCAGCGATCGGCAACTGACCGGGTTTGCAACCTAAATCCTTGTAGACTGGCTGCAAGTGCAAAGGTAACGGGTAATAAACCGCTGTATTGACACCAACTTGCTGTAGCTTGTTACGTACCTCGTCCCGGTAGTGGTTAGTATTACTTTCTTTAATCAAACGGATGGTGTATTGATTCCAGACAGAACGCCCTTCGGCAGCTTCTTCGGGAATCACTACTCCTGGTACTGGCTGCAACAACTGGTGATAATTGGCAGCCAGCTCACGACGTGCATTATTCCAACGGTCAAGGTAGCGTAGTTTTATTTGGAGGATTGCCGCTTGCATGGCATCCAAGCGACTGTTGATGCCCGTTTCGTCATGACGATAGCGAACACTACTCATTCCATGCTCTCGCAGCTTACGGATGGAATCCGCGATCGCAGGATCATTTGTCGTTACCGCGCCGCCATCGCCACAGGCACCCAGATTTTTTGTGGGATAGAAACTAAAACAGCCAATATGCCCAATACTCCCTACCTTTTGCCCCTTCCACTGGGCGCCTACTGCTTGGGCACAATCTTCAATTACAGCTATTCCTGCCTCGTTTGCGATCGCCATCAGTGCCGTCATATCCACCGACTGTCCAAATAAGTGAACGGGCAGGATGGCTTTTGTCCGTTTTGTGATTGCCGCTTTTAATTGCGTGACATCAAGATTAAAAGTTTTCGGGTTAATATCAACAAAAACAGGCGTTGCACCAACAACCGTAATTACTTCAGCCGTAGCAATAAACGTGAAGGGTGTTGTGATCACCTCATCACCAGAACCGATTTGCAAAGCGCGTAGTGCAAGATAGAGAGCATCAGTACCAGAATTACAAGCTACGCAGTCTTTAACCCCTGTGTAATCCGCAAACTGTTGCTCAAAACCCTTAACAATTGAACCACCGATGTAGCAGCCAGAGGTCAAAACGTCCTGAACCGCAGCATTTACTTCTTCTCCAATCAGTTGGTACTGCCGTGTCAGGTCAAAAGTGGGAACGTTATTCACTCGCTTACACCTAGAATTTTTACTTAAATAAATCAAATTTTGCCGAAAAAGGGAATCCAGGTGTTCCCTGTTCATGTTTCTTCAGAATGATAAAGTTCTCAAATTGTTTCAAGTACTCATGACATTATGTGTCAGCTAGTGACGGAGATAATTAAAAGAGGCTGGAGATTCTGGAGGGTTGCTTGGCTTCCAGTTGAAGCATCTTCCTCTATCCTTCATTTAGTCTTGGAGGCACTCTGAAGAACGCAGATTTCTCACCTTTTACCTCTTACGTGTAACCGAACGTGGATTCTTTAATTGAACTTGACTTAACTGACTTAGTTTGGGGATTGGGCCTGATGGCGATCGCAATTGGGTTATCCAGTTGGCAAGGGTTGGGGCTAGAAATGTCACTTGCGATCGCGACAGTACGCACTGTTATACAGCTACTAGGTGTCGGGTACATCCTCGCTATCATCTTTGCCCTAAACGACCCTTTCGCTGTTCTAGCCGTCTTACTGGTGATGCTGACGATTGCTACGATTACGGCTCGCAATCGCATCAGCAAAAAGATTCCCCAACTGTTGTATGTAGTGTTTGGGGCAATTTTCTTCAGTACAGCCCTCACGTTGAGTTATACAAATCTGTTGATTATTCAACCAGAAAGCTGGTATGAGCCACAGTACTTAATTCCCTTAGCTGGGATTGTCCTGGGAAATGCGATGAATGGGGCTGCGATTGCAGGTGAACGCCTCGTCAGCACAATTAGCAGTAGTCGCCTGGAAATCGAAACTCATTTAAGCCTAGGCGCAACTCCACAACAGGCAGTAGCTACCTACCGCAAAGACGCTATCCGCGCCGGACTCATCCCCACCCTCAACCAAATGATGGTTGTCGGTGTTGTCACGCTACCGGGGATTATCACAGGTCAACTGTTGAGCGGTATTGACCCCTTAAATGCAGCCTCTTACCAAATCTTGATTATGTTTATGCTTGCCTTTGCCAACCTCGTGACAACCGTCTTAGTGACACAAGGACTCTGCCGCCAATTTTTCAATACACAAGCTCAACTACAGTTACCTTAACTCATCCCACGTAAGGTTGTTGGTTATCTATATTCTTTAACAAATAACAAAGCAGCGGGAAACCCCTTCCTCAAGCAGGAAGGGTATTTCGTCCGCCGCTTTCTGTAACTCTTCTCTGAAGGACAAGGATGCTATCGCCCAATGCCTAAAAAGCGGAAACCAGCCTTCTCTACTTCTTCTCGATCTAAGAAGTTGCGACCATCAATGATGACAGGGTTGTTCATTAACTTCGCCATCTTGACATAGTCCAGCTTCCGGAATTGTTCCCAGTCTGTCACTACTACCAAGGCATCACAGCCATCTGCTAGCCGCTCTGGATCGGTTTCTACAAAAACACCTGTTAAACCATGACGCATCCCGGTTTGAGAAATAATCGGGTCGTAGGCTTTAACTTTTGTTCCAAGGCGGTTTAGCTGTTCAATTAGAATGAGTGCTGGAGCATCCCGGAGGTCGTCGGTGTCTGGCTTAAAGGTTAAGCCTAACAAGCCAACGGTTTTACCTTTGAGGATTTTGAGTGCTTGCTGGAGTTTTTCGATCGCAATTAAGCGCTGGCGCTGGTTGACATTAACAGCCGCTTTCATCAGTTGAGCGTCGTAGCCATAGTCGTCAGCGGTATGAATTAACGCGGAGACATCTTTGGGGAAGCAGGAACCACCCCAGCCAATACCAGCTTGCAAAAACTTGTTGCCAATTCGGGAGTCTAAGCCAATTCCTTTCGCAACTTGGGTAACATCAGCACCAACGCGATCGCAAATGTTAGCAACTTCATTGATAAAGCTAATTTTGGTTGCTAAGAAGGCATTCGCGGCGTACTTCACCATCTCCGCTGAGCTGACATCTGTAACCACAACAGGAACAGGAGGCAGTGACTTATCTTCAGCAACCTTACGCTCAACGATGGGAGCATAGAGTTCCTTCATCATTGCGATCGCACGTTCACTATTGCTTCCCAGCACAATTCGATCTGGGTTAAACGTGTCGTAAACCGCTGAGCCTTCACGCAAAAACTCTGGATTACTGACGACTTCAAACTCACTCGTCGTTTCTGGTGGTGCTTCTGTCGCAATGCCACCCGCGCCAACCAGAGCCATCTGACGCTCAGCAACACCATCTAACACAATCATCCGTACCCAGTCACCAGAGCCAATCGGTACCGTTGATTTATTAACAATTACCTTATAACCACCGTTAAGATTCGCGCCAATTCCACGAGCCACGGCTTCAACATAACGAGTATCACTTTCACCGTTTGGTAAAGCAGGTGTTCCTACAGCAATAAATAAAACCTCACCATGAGCCACACCTGCTGCTAAATCTGAAGTAAATTCTAGATTCCCAGCATGACTTGCCTCATGCATAATTTCCGAAAGTCCCGGCTCATAAATAGGTGACTGCCCAGACTTCATCAGCTTGACTTTCTCTTCGTTATTGTCTATGCAAATGACGTGATGCCCAATATGAGCAAGGCAAACGCCAGTTACTAAACCAACATATCCAGTACCAATGACACAAACGCGCATAAATTAGCTCCTTACTGATACAAGTGATGGGTCAGGGAATTTTTGCTGTTGCATCTATCTCCTCTGCACCCGAAATTTTTTAGCTCTCCAGAATCGGTAGCCCCAAACAAATGATGTGCAAGCTTCTCAATCACTTGGTCTACCGATTTTTACCCTGACAAGATGACTACTCTGAAACTGAAGCTAGATGCTGCCCTTGAGGAGATGCTACGCGAGCACGAAAATCTTCCACTGTCATTTTTAACCCTTCTTGTAAGGGTACGGTAGGTTGCCATCCCAGCAAAGACTTTGCTTTTGTAATATCCGGTCTGCGACGTTTTGGGTCATCCTGAGGGAGAGGCTTAAAGATAATCTCAGCATCGGGATTCACCATCTTCTGAACAGCTTGAGCCAGTTCTAGAATTGTGTATTCATCTGGATTGCCTAAATTGATGGGACCGGTATGTTCACCATTCATTAACCGCATTAGTCCTTCTACCAAGTCGGATACATAGCAGAAGCTTCGGGTTTGTGAACCATCCCCATACACTGTCAAAGGCTTACCCTGGAGGGTTTGCACGACAAAATTACTGACAACTCGACCATCCTGTTCAAACATCCGACTGCCATAGGTATTGAAAATTCGAGCAACGCGAATTTCTACATCATTTTGCCGATGGTAGTCAAAAGCAAGAGTCTCTGCAACTCGCTTTCCTTCGTCGTAACAGCTACGAGGACCAATGGGATTAACGTTCCCTCTGTAATCTTCTGATTGAGGATGAACCTCAGGGTCTCCGTAAATCTCAGAGGTAGAAGCCAGTAAAAATCTTGCCTTCACCCGCTTCGCTAAACCCAGCATGTTCAGAGTGCCTAGGACGTTCGTTTTAATCGTCTTGACCGGATTGTACTGGTAATGAACTGGCGAAGCTGGACAAGCAAGGTGGTAAATTTGGTCGGCTTCTAACCGAATTGGTTCGGTGATATCGTGGCGGATCAGTTCAAAGTAGGGGTGATCTAGCCATTTGAGGATGTTGCGCTTGTGACCGGTGTAGAAGTTATCTATACAAATTACTTCATGCCCGTCTTCCATCAATCGATCTATAAGATGGGAACCGATAAAACCAGCACCACCAGTAACCAGGAT
Source organism: Symplocastrum torsivum (assembly GCF_059505465.1). Classification (NCBI taxonomy): domain Bacteria; kingdom Bacillati; phylum Cyanobacteriota; class Cyanophyceae; order Oscillatoriales; family Microcoleaceae; genus Symplocastrum; species Symplocastrum torsivum. Next base: position 7,226 of record NZ_JCACKQ010000044.1, read on the forward strand.
TCTCATAATTTCAAGTACAGGGGGATCACTTTAGCAAGACTATGCTAATCGCTTTATGTTGAAGATGCCACAATTTTGATAAGTGAAACCAAGCTAAATTTAAAGACTGTGTGAAGATACTGACAAAGGTTCCTACTCTGCCTCTATATTTTCCTCTGAGTGCCTAATTTTAGGAATTAGAAGTTGGTGACTCAGAAAAAGCTTGCAAGATAATTCCAGTAGAAGTTTGATTCATTTTTTCTTAATTGCTTCGTTTCGAGAAATCGGCTTGACCGTTGTGATTAGGCATTCGGAGAAAGAGACTTTCAGGGTTTTGTTGTGCATCGAAGTTCATGGACTCCGGCGTGTCAATCTGCTGGATAAATGTACACTAGCTCAACGTCTAGGATTTTCTCTGTATGAATAGACTCTTGTTCTAAAAGAAAGCTCTGTTGTTTTACAGTTTTCGACAACAGAGTCTCCTGAGAGCTTGTTTGAGCCATCTCTCTTAGTTTATTTCAAATATGTATGCTGCGATACAGAAGTTTGGCTTTCAACTTTAGATTTTTCTGTCAAGCTTTAGCCTTAACCTTGAGCCGACCTAAAGTCCTTACAAATATTCGGAATTTTACTGTGGGTCGAGGCGCAATACGGCCATAAATGCTTCCTGCGGAACATCAACAGTGCCAACGGATTTCATCCGCTTTTTACCTTTGGCTTGCTTTTGAAGCAGTTTTTTCTTGCGGCTGATGTCGCCGCCATAGCACTTCGCAAGAACATCTTTGCGTAAAGCGGGGATGTGTTCACTGGCGATTACTCGGCTTCCAATGGAAGCTTGGATCGGAATTTTGAATTGGTGACGGGGAATTAGTTCCTTAAGCTTTTCAACCATTCCACGACCAACATTGTAGGCTTTGTCTCGGTGGACAATCATCGCCAAAGAGTCAACGGCATCAGCATTAATTAAAATATCCAATTTGACCAGAGGGTTCTCTCGGTAGCCGATGATGTGATACTCCATGCTGGCATAGCCACGCGATCGCGATTTCAACTGGTCAAAAAAGTCTGTTACGACTTCTGCCAAGGGCAACTCATAAATTAATGTAGTTCGTCCTTGGGTAAGATACTTCATGTCCTTAAACACACCTCGCCGATTTTGGCAGAGTTCCATTAAGGTGCCAACGTAGGTTTCTGGCGTAATCATCTCTACCTGGACATAGGGTTCTTCAATTTTTTCTCGTTCCTGGGGCGGTGGGAGAGTGCTGGGATTGTCAATCTCAAAGGCTTCGCCGCTAATGGTGGTGACTTTATAAACTACAGAAGGCGCTGTAGTGATTAAATCCAGATTGTATTCTCGCTCCAGTCGCTCCTGAACAATTTCCATGTGCAGTAAGCCCAAAAAGCCACAGCGGAAGCCAAATCCCATAGCACTGGAGGTTTCTGGCTCATAGTTGAGGGCAGCGTCATTAAGCTTCAGCTTCTCTAAGGCATCCCGTAAGTCTTCATACTGGTCAGCATCAATTGGGAACAAGCCACAAAACACCATAGGCTTAGCTTTCGTGTAGCCAGGTAGAGGCTCAGCGGCTGGTGCTGCGGCTAAGGTAATGGTGTCACCGACACGGGCATCTTCTACAGCTTTAATGGCGGCTGCCAGATAGCCTACTTCTCCGGCGTGTAGTTCATTAACCTGAACTTGAGTAGGAGAAAGAATACCGAGTTCATCCAATTCGTACTCTTTGCCGGATGCCATCAAACGGACACGATCGCCTTTTTTAACCGTTCCATCCATCACCCGGAAATACACGATCACGCCCCGATAGGGGTCATAGTAGCTATCAAAAATCAACGCCCGCAATGGCTGGTTTACCGTGTCCTTCGGGGGAGGCACCAGATGCACGATCGACTCTAGAATTTCATTAATCCCAATCCCTTCTTTTGCCGATGCCTTGATTGCTCCGCTACAATCGAGTCCGATTATTTCTTCAATTTCGCTGCTCACCCGCTCTGGTTCAGCTCCGGGCAAGTCGATTTTATTGAGAACGGGAATAATTTCGAGATTATGCTCAAGTGCTAAATAAACATTCGCGAGTGTTTGTGCCTCAACGCCTTGAGAAGCATCTACCACTAGCAGTGCGCCTTCACAGGCAACAAGCGATCGCGATACCTCGTAGGAAAAATCGACATGACCCGGAGTGTCAATTAAGTTCAGAACGTACTGCTCACCATCACTGGCGGTGTAGTTCATTCGTGCGGCTTGTAGCTTAATCGTAATGCCCCGCTCCCTTTCCAGATCCATGTTGTCCAGGAACTGTTCCTTCATCTCCCGGTCTTTTACAGTACCAGTAGTTTGCAGCAAGCGATCGGCAAGAGTGGATTTTCCGTGGTCAATGTGGGCAATTATTGAAAAGTTACGAATGCGAGAGACAGGAACGTCAGTCATAGCTATGGTGGTGACTCTTAAAGAACTGGCACAGAGTTCAGTAGCACTTAATGTATTTTAATGTTTCCGCACACTAAAGCGGGAGACATACTGGAGATGGCATGATTGGGAAGGGTTAACAAAACAGCATAAATTGCAGCAAGACCAGACCCTTGGCGTGTCAAGGGCTAGTTAACGTAAGATGAATAAGAGGAAGTGAACATACCTAACATGAACAATCATGCCGTACATCGAGAGCGTTCAGCGGATAAGGAGGAAATTTCTATCCATCTGGACTCAGACCTGTTAGAACAAATCAAGCACTTGACTAACGATCCAAGTAAGGTAATTGAGACAGCAATTCGTCAGTGGCTTCGAGGTGAACGGGAACGGGATGATGAACTGACCCGTACATTAGAGCGAAATCCGCCTGTACCACCACGAGGTGAATGGAACGATTGAGATAAAACAGGTAAAGGACTCATGCGCGTGAAATTGTGCCTGAGGCTCCCGGCTGTTTTGGTTGCATTTACGCCCGATAGCTTCAGCTAATCCTTTAACGTTTGCAGTTTCCAGGTGTCTTCTGAATGACTGCTCCTGCTAATCTACAATGTCCTCGATCTGGGTATAGCAATATGGAATCGGCTACTGCAGTAGGCAAGCAAGGCTTTTTGCAGGGGTTGGGGTCCGAGCTTGTGTTTACTCAGGATGCATCTGGTCAGTACCACTCGTTTTATTGGCAAGCGGCTGAGCGCTATGGTCTGGCGAACGAGCAAGTGCTAGGACTTCCCCTAAATGATACGTTTCGTCCGATCGCATTAGAAGCGTATCGGGAACAAATTCAACGAATTTTGGAACAACTGACTCCTGAGCGTTGCATCCATTCGTTTTGTTACCAAGATCAATTTTTCCCGTTTGAGTTGGTCATCAGCCCAATTTTGCAAGCTGATGGCAAAGCGACGAGAGTTCTCGTGATGGGTCACCTGTTGCCTGAAGCATCGGTTCAGACGGTGATCGACTCTCTGATGCCTTTAAGTTTAGACCCCAATCAAAAACTCCTAACCCAGATTGCCCGTAAGATTCGTCGGACACTCGACCTAGATACGATCTGGCAGGAGACGGTGAAGAGCTTGGGGAAAGCGCTACAGGTAACTCGATGTACCATCTGCTCGTACAGGCCCAATGCTCTAGAAGTCAAGGTAAAGGCAGAGTATTCTCAAGACTCATCAGCGTCAACGGTAGGCAAATCCCTGAAACTGAGTGCTGAACCTGACCTAAAGCAAGCTCTCATGAGTCGGGAGCCAGTCGTAGTAGAGATAGCCGCAAAAGCTAATACTCCGGCGCAGTCGGTGCTGGTTGTTTCCACTTCCGACAAAGACGAACCCAATGGTTTAATTCGATTGCAACAATGCGATCGCCATCGTCAATGGAGTGAGGCAGAAATTGAGTTGGTACGCGAACTCGCAGAACAAGTGGGAACCGCGATCGCTCATGCTACGTTGTACAAGCAGTTAGAAGAAGCGCGTGAGCAAGCCGAAGCGGTGTCTCGCCTCAAGAGTCAGTTTCTCGCCAACACAACTCATGAACTGCGGACTCCCCTCAATGGCATTATCTGTAGCCTCAAGCTGATTATCGACGGAATGGTTGATACATCAGAGGAACAGAGTGAATTCATTGATGATGCTCATCGTTCAGCCCTGCATCTACTGGATATCATCAACGACATCCTGGATATTGCCAAAATCGAAGCTGGCAAAATGGAGCTTGAACTCAGTCAAGTCAAGCTTCGTGAACTGATGAATGATGTCAAAAACTTTACTCAAAATCAAGCACAACAAAAGAACCTCAGCCTGAATATTGAATTACCTTCCACCCATGATGATGTGATTCTGTACGGCAACTATCAACGGCTGTTGCAGGTGCTGCTGAATTTGATTGGCAACGCGATCAAATTTACCCACGAAGGCGGCGTAACCGTGAGTGCGGAGGTTCTCAAGAAAAAGGTAACCTTCAAAGATCAGGAACTTCCTGGATTGGTAAAAGTTCGGGTGGCAGATACCGGGATTGGAGTTTCGCTCGATAAGCAAGATAAACTGTTTCAATCCTTCAGCCAGGTGGATGGTGAGCGCACTCGGCAATATGGTGGTACTGGTTTAGGGTTAACCATCTCCCAAAAACTGGTAGAAACGATGGGTGGTGTCGTCAATTTTTACAGCATGGGCGAAGGACTAGGTTCGACAGTAACGTTCACGGTGCCGTTATATCAGGAGCCTGTAATGATTTCTATCCAACCAGACTGATAAAACAGACTAAATTATTTAACGCTTAGTCTTTGGTGTCAAAACGGTTGAATTTTCTTGCAGACGCTCCAAGCCTCTGCAAAGATTTTTAAACTAGAGAGGTTGATTGCATAAAGATCTTATGACAGAGCAAAAAAGCGCTCGTGAGTTGTTTCAGTCTGCCTACGAAAACCGCTACACTTGGGACAAAAACTTCCCTGGCTACACGGCTGATGTCCAGTTGCAGCAGGGTGATGAAGTCTATACAGGTACCGTTCACATTAGTCCTAAACTAGCTGTAGAAGTCACTGGAGTAGACGACGAGAAAGCAAAAGAGGACATTGTAAATCAGTTACGCGAAATTACTATTCATCGCGTTCGCCGTACTTTTGAAGAATCCCACGGTAAAAATACCTTCGACTTTGGTGAAACGGATGAAACCGGAGCGGTGGAAATTCTGGTGAGTGGTAAGGCGATGGGCGATCGCTATAAAATCCGTAATAACGAAGTGAGCCTCGTCCACCGTCACATCCACGGTATTGTTGTCACCATCAACACCTTTAGCAGTCTCGATACGGGTGAAGGCTATCTGGCTAGCCGTTATGATTCCGTGTATCACGATGTGAAAACGGGTGAGCTTAAGGGAGGTAGCCAATCTGAAGATAGTTATGAAAAGGTTGGCGATTACTACATCATGACTCGTCGCATGATCCAATCAGAGCAAGACGGCAAGCCAATCACTACCGAATATTCGTTCTCGAATGTGAAGCTGTTGCAACCTGTAGCCGTCTGAGCGACATACTGAGTCTTGAGTTGACACCTACTCATAGTAGTAAGCTCAAAGCTCACTTGGCTCACTTTGAAGAGAGCTAGGATGAATGTAGTGGCAAGGGACGTGACTCGTCCCATTAGGTTTGTGCGTACCCACTATCAACAACATTAAAAGGTGAATTATGTCCGAAACATTGGCACTAACTTCTGAAAACGTCGAAACGGTTTTGGATGAAATGCGTCCTTACCTAATGGCTGATGGCGGCAATGTTGAACTCGTTGAGTTGGATGGACCCATTGTTAAACTCCGGCTTCAAGGAGCTTGTGGCTCTTGCCCCAGTTCAGCAATGACTTTGAGAATGGGGATTGAGCGCCGTTTGCGCGAATTCATCCCTGAAATTGCTGAAGTTGAACAAGTCTTTTAACAAGCGCCTGTGCCTTTAAAGGGCATAACTTAACATCAATCGTTTGGTAAGAGGTGAGAGGTAAGAGGTAAGGCAAGACCTCTAATCTCTCACCTCTTGCTTTTCAAAAGCATTCCCCAGTAAGTCAGTTAAATGTACAACAGCTTAATTTTGAGTTAAGGGTTAAGAGTTATAGAGTTAGAGAGCTACCATCAATCAGCTCAACTCCTAACACTAAACTTTTAACTCTCAACTATGGCTCATCCGTTATACGTCGCCTTTATCTGGCACCAGCACCAGCCACTGTATAAATGCCGTGATAGCGCCTCGGTTGCTCCAGGGCAATACCGTCTACCTTGGGTGCGATTACATGGTACGAAAGATTACTTGGATTTAGTGCTACTGCTGGAGCGCTATCCAAAGTTGCATCAAACAGTGAACTTAGTTCCGTCGCTGATTTTGCAACTCGAAGATTACATCGCGGGTACTGCCTTCGACCCTTATCTGGCAGTAGCGTTAACGCCCACAGAACAGCTAAATACTGGACAACGGCAATTCATTATTGAGCATTTCTTTGATGGCAATCACCACACGCTGATTGACCCCCACCCTCGCTATGCTGAGCTGTACTGGACGCGGCAGGATAAGGGAAGGGCGTGGTGTTTAGAAAATTGGACAGATCAAGACTATAGTGACCTGCTAGCATGGCACAATTTGAGCTGGATTGACCCGCTATTTTGGGATGACCCAGAGATTGAAGGATGGTTAAAGCAGGAGCGCAATTTTACTTTAGGCGATCGCCAACGGATTTTCTCAAAGCAGAGAGAAATCCTCAGCCGGATTATTCCCCAGCACCGGAAAATGCAAGATGCGGGTCAGCTAGAAGTGACGACAACGCCTTACACTCACCCAATATTACCTCTACTGGCAGATACAAACGTTGGGCAACGGGCTGTGCCAAACATGACCCTACCGCAGTCTCGCTTCCAGTGGGAAGAGGACATTCCTCGGCATCTTAACAAAGCTTGGGAAATGTATAAAGACCGCTTCGGTCGCGCTCCGCGTGGCTTATGGCCGTCAGAGCAGTCTGTTAGCCCAGAGATTTTACCTTATATTGCCCAAACAGGGTTTGAATGGATTTGCTCCGATGAGGCTGTCTTGGGTTGTACACTAAAGCACTTTTTCCACCGGGATGAAGCGGGGAATGTTTCAGAACCAGAGTTGCTTTATCGTCCTTATCGTTTGGAAACCCCTCATGGTCCGCTATCAATTGTATTTCGAGACCATCGGTTATCGGATTTAATTGGCTTTACTTATGGAGCCATGGAGCCAAAACAGGCTGCGGCTGATTTAGTGGGACATTTAGAAGCGATCGCACGTTCCCTAAAAGCTAGACAACCGGGCGGTGGAACATCGTTAGAACAGCCTTGGTTAGTCAATATTGCTCTGGATGGAGAAAATTGCTGGGAGCATTACGAAAGAGACGGTATCCCCTTCCTAGAATCACTCTATGAAAGATTCTCGCAACATCCAGAAATCAAACTGGTAACTGTGAGTGAATTTGTTGAACAGTTTCCACCTACGGAAATTTTGCCAGAGGGTCAACTGCATACTGGTTCCTGGGTCGATGGCAGCTTCACAACCTGGATTGGTGACCCAGCAAAAAATCGTGCTTGGGATTTGCTAACTGAAGCGCGGCAAGTCTTGGCGAACCACCCAGAAGCCACAGAAGAAAATAACCCAGAAGTTTGGGAAGCGCTGTATGCTGCTGAAGGTTCTGACTGGTTCTGGTGGTTTGGGGAAGGTCATACCTCAAATCAGGATGCGATGTTTGACCAACTGTTCCGGGAACATGTCTGTGCGATTTACCAGGCGTTGAATGAGCCAATTCCTCCGAGTCTCAAGCAACCTGTTGAAATTCACGATGTCCGGGGAAGCCATACACCAGAAAGCTTTATCCATCCCGTCATTGACGGAATGGGAGATGAGCAGGACTGGGACAAGGCGGGTCGAATTGAAATCGGAGGCGCACGCGGCACAATGCACCGCAGCAGCGATATCCAACGCCTCTGGTATGGTGTTGACCACCTTAACTTTTATCTAAGACTGGACTTCAAAGCGGGCATCCAACTGGGTCAAGATATTCCAGGTGAACTGCACCTGCTCTGGTTCTACCCTGAGCGGATAATGCACAATAGCCCTGCACCCTTGGCAGAACTACCAGACGAAGCACCGATGCACTATCTGTTCCACCACCAACTAGGGATTAATCTCCTAAGCCAATCATTTTGGTTCCAGGAGGCTGGGGAACATTATCAGTGGCATCCTCGTTCTAGTCGTGCCAAAGTCGCACTCAAGCAATGTTTAGAGGTTGCTGTCCCATGGGCAGACTTACAAATTGGACCAGATTCTCCACTGCGACTCGTTCTAGCTTTAGCGGATAACGGAATTTTCCGCAGTTATGTACCAGAGAATTCTTTAGTGCTAATTCAGGCACCGTGAGGCAATTCTAATTATTGTGATAGAGGCGCTAAGGTGGGCAGGAAATGTGTATCTTAGCGTCTTTGAGCTATCTAGGTTCATCCGAAAGAAGTGGAAACAAAAACCTGTTAATGCGATCGCGTCTGTGCTTGTTCTGGTGAGCTTTTGTGAAGAGGTGCTGCACTATTTTATAGTATTCGTTGCTTTGTGTTGCTTCCTACGAGCGATCGCTTTGGGTCAGATTAGGTTGATGAGTCAAGTCGGGATAAAATTACAATTCGCGGCTGAACCATGAATTAAGCAACTGAGATGAAATGCTGTTCAATGGTGACGTTAGTCGAGTCTTGCACAATACCAACTAAGTCGTTGTTATAGTAAATGCCCATATCCAGTGCTGACGTGCCACTCAAGTCTGCCGATTGGAAGGAATACTGATCTAAATCACCAGAAACTTCAATACGATCAGATGACGCTTGCCAATTTGTAATTGTGGCATAGCCATCTCCGAGGTAAGAAACTCCCCACGAGCCTCCGAGGATAAATGTATCAGACCCTCTTCCGCCTGTAAGTGTGTCAAACTCTGTAGTCCCTAAGCCAGTCGTGGCATAACCATTCAGGCGGTCATTACCCTGACCCCCCGATAAAGTGTCGTTGTGAGAGCCACCTAACAGAACATCATTGCCCTTGCCACCAACCAAGCTGTCGTTGCCAAAACCACCTATCAGCGTGTCACTGCCATTTTCCCCGTATAGAGAGTCATTGCCATCGCCACCATCAAGTTCATCGTTGCCATTACCACCGTTGAGTGTGTCATTACCCGCGTTGCCGTAAACCAAGTCGTTTCCGTTACCAGCCGACAGAATGTTGCCAATGTTATTCCCTTCAATGGTGTTGTTGAGGCTGTTGCCGTTGCCTGTAGTTGCGGTGCCGTCCAACAACCTCAGGTTCTCTAGGTTGTTTCCAAGTGTGTAGCTGACATAAGAGATGACAGTGTCATTGCCTTCATTCAGATTCTCGACTACCAAGTCATTAATGCTGTCAACCAGGTAGGAGTCGTTGCCTGTTTCTCCAGACATGTGGTCATCACCCCAACCACCACACACATAGTCATCACCACCCTGTCCATACAAGCAGTCGTTGCCCTCTCCGCCATTAAGATAATCGTTGTTAGTATTTCCCCATAACTCATCGTTACCGCCATTACCAAGTAGTGAAGCGCTTTCAAGGCTGGTGCAAGTGTATTGGTCGTTGGCGGCGGTTCCTTGGTAAGTCGTCATTGTCTTTTGCTCCTGGGCTTCAAACTTGTTTCTTCTTTAAGTATTGAGAGCCGAGGTATACAATCACGATTGCGTAACGTCCAGTTTGCGTATACGTCCCAAATGTATACGTTGGAATCAGAAAAGTAGCTTTTATGGCAATCAGCAGTCAGCTTTCAGCAATCAGCTTTTAGCTCTCGTAGGCGAAGGGGCGAAAACTAGCCTCTCGTCGATGTCTTAACCTAAGAAAGCGACAGCTATAAAAGCTCAGTAGCTTAGCTTGTTGATGTAGTGACTTTTTTTGCATGCGAACAAGCTCGTTTAACTAACGAGTCAAACTGTTCGCCGCTAGGGCGGTATTAGGTAAGGTATTTAGCTGATATAAATCTCTGGTTTTTACTTGGCGTTAGCTGATGCCTGTTGGGCGTAGTTCAGATTTTTTTGATACTCTGCAACTTTTTGTTGTGCGACTTTATGATTCGGGTTAGCTTTCGGTACAGCCTTCATCAAGGCGATCGCTTGTTGCCAATTGGTGGCGACGGTATTCCATTGAGCTTTCGTCTTAGCGGTTTGAGTTAATTCTGCGGCACTTGTTGCATTATTAACAGCATTGTAGAAAGCGGTAGCTGGGGCTGAGGCTTGCGCGGCTGGAGCGGAGGCTTTTTGAGCAACTGGTTTGGGTGAAGCTTTAGCGGTTGGAGCGGAGGCTTTTTGAGCGACTGGAGTGGGTGAAGCTTTAGCGGCTGGAGCGGAGGCTTTTTGAGCGACTGGAGTGGGTGAAGCTTTCGCCTTTGGTTTTGGCGCTATTGGAACCGGTTCACTAGTTACAGCGTTATTTTCCTGATAGGCACTGTAAGCATTCCATCCAAGTAAACCAAGAATTAATAGACCTCCAACAGCAATCACATACTGAATCGGCTTTGAGATTTTCATAAGAATCAGAAATATCTAATGACTGTTGCTCCCATTGCGGCGGCTTTGTTCCACCGAGTTGAGATTATCGATGGCATCTATTAAAGCATTTGTTAGGAGTCAAGTTCTACCCAGTACTTGTAGCTAATTTTTCAGCTTCGTAAACTCAAACAAGTAAGTACTCTATAGGAACGGAGTGTTTAAAAGAAGTGTGATTCAGAATGCGATCGCACATCCTGAACCCCAGAAAAATTAAGTTATACCAGTTCCAAAAATCCCTGCAACCGATGAATTTGCTCTAGAAGCAAACGGTAAGAGGCTTTTTCTATAGCTGATTCTCTTTGTTTGAAGAGTCTTTGCTTCCTGCGTTACTCTAACCAAGGAAGTTGTTCCACAACTACTGACTTTGTTCCATCTCTCCTAGAGACTGCCAGCCCGCTTGCCACAAGGAACGGTCTTTAAGTTGTTGAGCGTTGAGCCAAAAACGTACATTGGGGTCACACGAAGCAATCATTTCTGCAAAAACCCACTTTCCCTGGTTTTTGCGGTTGACGACTTGGAAATGTCGCCAACCCCAAGTTTTCTGTTGGGCTGTCCATTTGGAACCAACCAGGTAAGGAAATTTTTGCTTTCTCTGCATTTCTTGTCTTGAGCGTACTTATGAAACCTGCTTGCGCTGTGATAGGAAGCGTGCGGCGATTACTCCACCAATAAACCCGAACAAATGGCCTTCCCAAGAGACTCCTGGCTGTGTTGGTAAGACTCCCCAAATTGCTCCACCGTAGAGGAAACCGACAATCACTGAGAGCAGAATTGAGGGAATATTTCGTTCAAAGTAGCCACGCGCCAGCAGGAAACCTAGGTAGCCGAAAACAACACCACTTGCACCAATGTGAAGCCCTGCTGAACCGATCAGCCAGACACCCAACCCACTGACTAGCATTGTTATCCCAGTTACTACAAAAAAGTCACTGGTTTCTCGTAACATTACAAACCAGCCCAGAGTTAGGAAGGGTATAGTGTTGGCAATTAGATGTGCGAAATTACCGTGGAGAAACGGGGCGAACAAGATGCCACGTAGCCCGATTAGGTTACGCGGGAGGATACCGTACCTGTTCAGTGCCCCTCCAAGAAAAACATCCACAAACTCTAAAACCCAGATAGTGGCAACGAATCCACCTAAGATTGTCCCTTGGGTTTTCAATTCACGGGCGAGCGCTTTTGTTTCCTGATGGACGAGCGCTTTTGTGTCTTGCCTGCTCATTGTTGTATCTCTGGGGTGACGCAAATGTTTATGCTTCCAGACTAACAATTTCAGAGATTATTGATCGGCACGGGTTCCACAGCCTCCCCTGGTTCAAAGCCGAAGACACGGGAGTAGAAGTAGAATTCGCCATCTAAGGTACGTTTGATGTTCTCCGCACGACGGAAACCATGCTGTTCTCCCTCATAGGCAACATACGCTACTGGTAAACCCTTCGCCTTCAGGGATTCGACCATTATTTCTGCCTGATTTGGCGGTACAATCTTGTCTTCTAGCCCTTGGAAGAAAATTACGGGGCAGGCAAGTTGGTGGGTAAAGTGAATTGGCGATCGCGCTTCATATAAATCCTTTCGCTCCGGATAAGGTCCAATCAACCCATCCAGGTAGCGCGATTCAAATTTGTGGGTATCGGTTGCCAACGCCTCCAAATCACTAACGCCGTAGTAACTGGCACCTGCCTTAAAAACATTTCGGAACGTGAGAGCGCAAAGGGTTGTATACCCCCCAGCACTACCTCCTGCGATCGCTAATCGCTCACCATCAACTAATCCTTGCTCAGCTAAATACTTTGCCCCATTAGCGCAGTCGTCAACATCAACAATTCCCCACTGGTCTTTTAACCGTTGACGATATTCCCGTCCATAGCCAGTGCTGCCACCATAGTTGACATCGAGAACCGCAAATCCGCGACTTGTCCAGTATTGAACTTTTAAGTTAAACGTACTGGAGGTAGAAGCCGTGGGTCCACCATGACTTTTAACGATCAGTGGCGGCTTCTCTCCAGCAGGTGCGGTGTAGTCTTGGTTTTGTGGGGGGTAGAAGAAGGCGTAGGCAGTCAGGTCATTTTCTGTAGGAAAAGCGAGCGCTTGTGGTATCGATAGATATCCCGTATTAATCTCCAACTCACTCGACCGACGCAAAACTGAGTTCTCACCTGTTGCCAAATCGATCCGAACAATCGCCGTCGGTTCTGTTGCTGAACCTGCACCAAATACTACTCGACCACTTGTTGCTTTTGGCGATGAGATATCTGTGTAAGGTGTTTCAATGACCTCTAACTGTCTTGTTTGCAGGTCGAGACTCGCTAGTTGCCAACTCCCTTCCTGTGTATAGGTACAGATCAGGCGATTTGCTGACTCAAACGCATAAGTAGACATCCCAAAAACCCACTGGGGAAGCCCAAACTCTGCTGTCATTTCACACAGTAGCTCAACCCCTTCAGCACCTCCTAACCCTTCTTTACTTAAAGGAGGTCGTCCTTGTCCTTGTGCCGCTAGGGGAGGTAGCCAGCGATAGAGATTCCACCAACCAGTGCAGTCAGAGACAAAGTAGAGTACACCATCCGGAGACCACTCTGGTTGAAAAATCGACTCCTCAGTTCCACCTGCGATACATTCCGCTTCTCCCACAGAACCATCTTTCTTGATCTGAGCAACCCAAAGTTGAGTCCCATCCCACGGCATATTTGGGTGGTTCCAGCTTAGCCACGCTAGCTGAGAATTGTCAGGGCTAAGGCGTGGAGACGAGTAGAAGTCGCTACTAGAAGCTAATACTTGGACATCTTCACCATTGACTAAGCTAATGCTGACCAGCGTATTGACAGGCTCCTGCTCACTATCCGTGTGGTCTTCTTGCACACAGATAATCCGTCCTCGTTTTGAGTCAATTACAGCGTCCGCATAACGCCGCTCTGCTTGTGAGGTTAAAGGCTGCGGCTCAGAATCGGGAGTCTGCTGATAGAGGCGTTGGTCAGTGAAGTTGGAAAAGTAAATTGTGCCGTCTTTGACTGTAAAAGCACCGCCACCATACTCGTGAACGCGAGTACGGACGTTGAAGGGAAACGGTGTGACATCAGTTATCTCACCATCGGGTGTCCGTCGTACAATTACACTTCGCCCCGCTTCGGCAGGTCGTCCCTCAATCCAGTAGACATCTTCCCCATCGAGGGCAATCTGACCTAGCCCAATTGTGCCAGCGACAATCAGATCAGCCGTAATGGGCGATTTCCAGGAACCATAAGGGGCAATTTGCGGCTCAGTCATGCGTATTCCTCTTTTTATCCCATGCCTAAAGGCTAATGAATGTTAGTGGCACCCTGGACAGAGTAAATTACTTTTAGGTTAGAGTCTACACCTGGCTTTTGAGTTCGTTAAGTTTCGCTCGAATTGTTTCAATGCGTGTACGGTTCACGCCCAAATCTGACTTTCCGAGACGTGAGGCAGAGCGGACGTGAATCACCTTAGCACTATCATCGACTAAAAATTCCACATCATCGACAAACCCCATCAATTTACTCGTAAATTCAGCGTAGAGGTAATTGTCGGTTTCGGTGATGATTTTTGTTCGCTCTTGGCCCTCGATCACTTTTTTGAGGTTTGCGATCGCTTCTGTTGGTGTTGAATTGTAAGTTAATGGCTCAATACGGTTCTGAGCATCTTGACTTTGGCTGTTGACACAATTGGGTGTGTTAGGGCAAGGTGCTAGTTGCCCCGACTGTATACCAATATTTGTAGGTCTTTGCCCAGCGAACTTCATCCCTCCTGAGGAGATTAGCTTGACACCAATCAAAGTGGCAGCAACTAATACTAAGGCTATACAGATGATTAGTAAAATTCTGAGCGGTGATTGAGTTTGGAGTTCTCCGGTCATCTTCGTTATAAGTATTTTGCTTTAAGTCTGCTTTATGACCTTACCACTGCTCTTGTGTTTGAGACGATAGATACACTTAGTCTATTTAGTCTGTATTACTTAAACAAGGCTAAGTTATGAATCGCCTTCGTTCAGGATACGGGGTCTGACCCATACCCCCCAAACACGGAAAACAAAGGATAGTAAGAACAGTGATTTTTCTCTGGTCAGAAGATGTCAACTCAAGTTCTCCTCCTGCCTGGTGCGATCGCCGATTTATTTGCCGATGTTAGCAGTTCTGGTCAAATCACTCTTGCTGACCGCTATGGACTTATGGCGGCAATATTAGAAGAGAGGCTGACGGAAGAAGAGAGAGCATCTGTTGATAGGATGCTACATGCTTGCTACCGGGGACGGATGAAGGTAGTCAGCGACATTTCTGCGCTGTCGTAGGTTGAATGCACTGATAGACAAGAGTCCTGATTCTTTGGAAAAATTTGAATTCGCAGGTCTGCCCTCCAACTGTTAATTTGTAAATATTTGGCTTTCTGTGCAAGCAGCAGTTAGCAGCTTGGCTATATTTACCTTACTAGCTAAGTAATAGGTAGGCAGATGACGAGCTTGGTATTCCTGGTAGCTGGTTTTGGGGCTTCCCTAATCGCTCTGAGGACAAAAGACGAGGTTAATCGTATTGCAGCTCTGGTAGCTGGGTCGATTTTTCTGATCTGGGGATTTGCTCTAACCCCCCAGGCATTTCAAATACTGGTTGAGGTTGCTATCATTATCCCCGTTTTCTCTATTTGTATGCGCTGTTTGGGTTGTGGTTTAACCCGGTAACTAGAGCATCAATACTTGCGGAGAATATCAATCAGTTACGACTATAGCAATCCTATTTTAGTTACAAACTTTTACTGTTCAGATTCCCGACTTCTTCAAGAAGTCGGGAATCTTAGCGTTTACGAATCATTTAGGATTGCTATAGAACTGACAGAAGAGCGATAACGCCTTGAATGCGTGAGTGCCAAGGGAGCGGCACTAGCTACTGCTGTTTAGGCAAACGTACCGCTTGATAGAGAGTGAGGTTGGAGTTGTACTTAGGGTCAGTACCTTTTTTCATCTGATTAACAACTTTGATAGTTCGTCCCCATTTTTGTGCGCCAAAAGCTTGCTTGAGTTGAGAATTAGAACTAGTTTTTGACAAACTGGGAAGCTCTGATGCTAAACCAATACTTGTGATGAGGATTACGCTGATTAAAGCTGTCAATTTCATTGTCTGCGCTTTCCTAAGCTAGAAATTTGTAATTTCAGTATCAGATGCTGAGGTTTGCGATCGCGTTGACGTAATGTTTGACTTTTGAGTTAATTGCCCTTTTCGGGAACTCCAGTTTGTTCAAAAACCAGTTTGGGAATCAGTAGTTGTCCTGTTTCTGAGGGCATCACCTGACCAATTCCCAGAAATGTACCATCGTCGTGGTGAACTCGTATTGCTTTTGTCGAGGTGTTAGGTAAGGTACTGTGCCAAGGAATACGCTGCCCCAAACACCAGCGATAGGCATCTTCTGGGAGTAATGCAACGCCAGGTAAATGCTCTAAAGCGGCTACTGGTGGTATCGGTTGGAATATTCCTTCTTGGAGTTGGGCTTCTAATTCGTCTAAAGTCAGGCTATCTGCTAGGTTGAATCCACTGCTTTCGGTACGGATGAGGGAGGCTAGGACTCCGCCAGTATTCAGGGACTCTCCTAAGTCACGCGCGATCGCACGAATGTAGGTTCCGGCACCACACGCGATCGCTACATCAATCTCTGGAAATTCCCCTGGACGCCAAGCTAAAACTTCAATGTGATAAATTTCTACTGTTCGTACTGGAACCTCAACCGTTTCACCCGCTCTCGCTAGCTCGTACAAGCGTTTCCCTTTTACCTGAATCGCGCTGTAAATTGGTGGGACTTGCTGAATCTTTCCTTTGAATTGCTGGAGTGAGGGTAAGACATCCTCCAGCGTCAACGTAGCTGCGGCTTGTGTGGCGATAACTTCCCCTTCCAAGTCGTCGGTTGTTGTCCTTACTCCCAATCGGATTGTTGCTTGATAAGCTTTATCGGATTGCATAAACTGCAATAATCGTGTTGCCTTACCCAATGCGATCGGTAGGACACCCGTAGCTTCTGGATCTAACGTTCCTCCATGTCCTACTCGCTTCAGGCGTACCAACCGCCGTACTCTGGCAACACAGTCATGGGACGTTAACCCTGTTGGTTTGTTTAAGTTTAAAAATCCTTGCACAACACGATTCTATAAATTTTGCTTAGCTTGGTTAGCCACACTGCCATAAGAAAGCTAGCTGTTCTTTGTGATTTGAGCATTGGAAGAGATATCCTACCCCAACATCCCCCCACATATAAGGAAGATTATCTTCTGAATCAATCTGAAAAACAAATTGTTTTATGGGTTTATTACAAGTTGGGCAATCTGGATATTCAGGATATTGTACCCACTCAGGCTAACCACCTAACTTATCTCCTGTAACTGTTATGTGATTTTCAACTAAAGTATTCGATTCTTCTTCATTGATTGCGATTTCACAATTTTCTATCGTTTGATAATCGGGATAATCATCAACGGCTTCCCAAGCTTCAATTAATTTAGCAGGAAATGATTTGTTTGGTTGAGAAATCTCAACTTTTACATTTAAATTACTGGGTTGAACAATTCTCACAACTTTTATAGTTGAGAATGGTTCCCAACCCTGGCAATCACATTCACAAGGAGGTTTATAATTTGTACAATAAAAAAGTTGCAGTAGACCGCTACCAAACTTTGCTTTCAACGCTCCAGGTAGCTCATCCAGGTTTAGCTGAAGAAAAAACTGCATGGGTTTGTTGCAGTTGGGGCAAAGTAGCCAGCGTTCACTAGCATTTAGCCAAGGGGTTCCCGCAAATTTTGATGCTGTTAAAGCACCATCACCTTCCTGAACTATTGGTTTCCAAGCTGAGCGTTTAAGGGGACTTGATTTCTGTTTGAGTTGTTCTAATTTCACATCAGATTCTGCCATATTTAATTTCTTTTATGGTTGCAACCAAGATGGTTGTTGACTGGCTCCAGCAGCGGTTACTCCTGTTAATTGGTTTGGGGTCAAAGTCTGTATTAGGCTCAAGGGGATAATACTTTGACTAATGTATTGAGCATAAGAAGCACTAAGGTAAACTTGAAAGTCTGATTCACCTGCAATAAACGTTTGAAAGAAGGCAACACTTAGGGCTTTCATATATTCTTGTGCAACTTCTGGGGCAAGCCCGATCACTTGAGGTGGCACGGGTACTGAACCGGTTGATGCTGCCAAGGTGGAAAAGTGGGTTGCATCTTCGAGTAAAACCAGATATTTGTTCGGAGTAGTGAGCCAGGTGAAGGGTTGAATTTGTTCGGGTAAGGCAGGCGCAACGGTATCAGCGCTACCAGCGACCAACATCAGTGGGATGTTAATTTGGCTGAATTGCGATTGTCCAAAGATTGTGCTGCCAACTGGATTAATGGCGATCGCAGCAGTGACTCGTTTATCTTGCAAGTCATATTGAGCGGGTAGCAACTCCTCAGCACGACATTGCAAGAGTAGCGACAAATTCAAAGAATTGTTTTCAAGACCGCAATCTTGTTGCAATTGTTCAAAATTAATTTCTGAACCAGCCAGAGCTAAAGCTGTATAGCCACCAAACGACTGACCCAAAACGCCGACCCGTTGTAGATTCAGTTGTCCTCCATAGGAGCGCTTTAGTTCATCAAGCAAAAACTTGATATCCAACGGTCGGTCAATTAATTCCTGTGGGGAAGCCACCTCACTGACAAGACCATTAATCAATGCCTGCACTTGCTCAGCATTACTCCCTGGATGCTCTGGTACCGCCACAGCAAATCCGTAAGATGCTAAGTGAGCCGCTAAATAAGCAAAAGTCTGGCGATCAGAACCGAGTCCGTGAGAAATGACAATCACAGGTGCTAATCCTGATGAAAAAGTCGGCAGGTAAAGGTCAACGGGGAAAGTTCGGTTACGGCGAAGGTCATTGAGGGTAAACGATTGCTTCGAGTTACTGAAGGGACCTGGTTGCCGCAGGTCTAGTAACTGTGAGAAATTGACTGGAGATTGGGCAGAGGCTTCAGTGATGGCTTGTTGTTCAACGGCTGCGATCGCACCTCCCGTTTGCTGAATTAGATTCGAGAGTTCGTCAATAACCTCAAAGCCGCGAGACGAGTTAATCCGAATGCCGTAGGTAGGAAACTCCCGCAACACATTTAACAGTGTTAAGCCTTCTGGGTCAGCGGCTGCTTTAATCAGTGCTGCGCGAATCGCATAGAATCCAGGTTGACGAGCTTTGGTTTCAATGATTTGACCCACTCGTCGCAGGATGATTTCTCCTGGAGGGGAATAGAGAAATTGTGCGATCGCAACAGGTGTGATATCGACACGAGCCACTAAAACTTGCTTAAGTTGTTCGAGTTGTTCCGGAGTGAGATAGCCAGTATAAGCCGCTAATGCTGGCTCAATTCTTCCTTCTTTGGCATACACTTCTAAAGCCGCGATCGGTAGAGATACTTCTATTGGGCCAAAGGAGACATAAATCTGTTCTGCCGCCTGAACAGGATTAGAAATGATGGATGGGGAAATCAACAACCCCAGATTCACAAGCGCAAATCCTAACCCTATAGGTAGCTTCCTCCGACTAAAATCCAATTTTGGATGGCTTCGCTTTTTCCGGTCAGGAGCTTTTAGTTTAAAATCACGCTGAAGTATTCCGAAGTTACTATTCATCCTGCCGGTCGCCCCTCACATTACCAACAACCAACAATTAACAACTTCTCAGCCTGGTTCCCCAAATCTTTAAAATTATTGCTTTATTTCTTTGTCTCCCCATCCCCCATCAGCTTATGTAACCGATTAAACGTGAAACAGTATTAGGAGTGATGAAGGGGCTTAACCATCCAAAGTGATTGAGTTTGATAGCCTAGTTGATGGTAAAGACCCTGAGCTGATTGGTTACTTTGAAAGACTTGAAGCCCAATCTGAAAATCGCCTCTTGCCCTTGCCCAGTCTTCAGCATGACGCATCAGCGCTTTGGCAATTCCTCGACGACGATGTTCTGGCATCACATAAAGTAAAAAAACATGAGCATGGCGATCGCCTTGTACCTGATCAACCGCATTTCCTAGCCAAAGACAAGCGACAGGATGACTCTGTGCTAAGTGTACAACAGTCGGTGAGGCTTCTGGATTATCTAACTCAACCCACAAAAGGGGCGTTTCCCTAGAGAAGTACCGTTCCACCGTTTCCGTCAGATGGGAAAAATCGTCCTGCTCTGGGAAAAGCTCTTGGTAACTGAGTTCTAGGAACTTCATTAAGGCTGGACGTTCCCGCCCTGAACCAATACGAAGTCGGTAGCCTGGTAATAAACTGTTATGCATTAAATTGCATACTTAGCTAGCTGCTTTTAGGGAAAGGGTTAAATGTTCAATAGCTGAGTGGATATAGCGGTTTTGAGTTGGATGAGGTACAGCTCAAGCCAATGAAAAAAGAGAGAGAGCAAGAAAACGAAAAGCTGATAACTGATAGCTGACGGCTTGCTGCTATAACTCACCCGTGAGCAGCTATTTAATTTCAACAGAACCAGCGGAAGTCGGTAACGTTGGCACATCCACCGTCGGCAACCTCGGCGCTAGATCATTTTTGGGTGATTGTATACTGGCAGACTCAACGTCTTCAATCGGTGCAGGGGCTGCCATATCTGAAGGTAAGAAAATTCGAGCGCTTACTGCCAACAGCGCTACCAAAAACACCAGCAATACAAGAAATGGAGCAACATATTGACGAAAAATAGCCATATTGATAGCTGTAAAAGCGGAATATTTGTGAGAGCTTAGCTGAAGATTTGTTAAGCCCTTGCTGTTTAGTCTAGCGATTTTTAGGCGATTTATAAAAAACGTCATCGCCGATCGCGTCCTAAGTCGGCGATCGCTTTTTCCCAATACCAATCTTCCGACATCCCAGGATGTTTGTTCTTGGCTTGATTAACTAAGCGTTCTGCCCGTTCGCGATCGCCACCCAACATACTGTAGAGTTGGTTTTGGAGTTCAGGACTCGGTGAACTCAGACTTGACTGAGATGCGGTGTCTCGTGGCAGCAACAACGGCTGTAGTGTAGTTGGTGGTGGCTGGAGTGGTGTCACTCGCCGCAAGGCTAATGTTCGCTGTCTCTTGATTAGGAAGTACAAAACGCAAATCAGTAAAACAACGGTGATGAAGAGGATGAGCGTTCCTAGAACAGTTTGAGGATTAATCGTCAGGAATCCTCTGAACAAAAGAGAGAGAATGTAACCCCAGATCGCCGCAGCAACGATCGCAATGAAGAGCAGAAGCGTTCCTATAAAAATTGCAAGATTAGACCTCATCAGTTTCTTCCTTTTCCTCCAGTCCCGATACAGGTACGGGGGCATTTCGAGGATTCCAAGGGGCAAATACGGGTAGCAGTAGTAATCCGGGTAAGGCAGCGACAATACTAATCAGGAAAAATGAAGGCCAACCTGTCGCTTTTGCTAAAGTCCCAGCCGGAGCGACTAGGATATCGCGACTGACTGCCATCAAACTTGATAGTAAAGCATACTGTGTGGCGGAGAAGCGCTGGTTACAAAGGCTCATCAAAAAAGCAACAAACGCGGCTGTCCCTAACCCTGCACAAAAATTTTCAATGTTGATCGTAAGGACTAGAAAGGAATAGTTTTTCCCCACTTGTGCCAAGAGAAAATAAGTAAAGTTGCTCACTGCTTGCAGGATGCCAAAAACCCAAAGTGAGCGATTGATGCCGATTTTGCTAAGGATTACTCCACCCGCTAGGGTACCAACAATTGTTGCCAGTAGCCCCATGCCGCCTTGAATTGCTCCAATCTCTGTTTGGCTAAAGCCCAAGCCCGTGTTTGGTAATAAAAACGGCTTGGACATATTGTTGACTAGAGCGTCACCTAATTTATAGAGGACGATGAACAATAAAATTAAAATGCCTCGGACTAAACCGGAGCGTTGAAAAAATTCAATGAATGGCAAGCTGACAGCATCGGCTAAGGAAGCGGGTGGTGTTCGGGGGTTTCTGGGTTCTGGTGCCCAGAAAGATGTGAGTAGCCCGATCGCCATCAAAGCCGACATCAAGAGATAAACTGTCGGCCAGGGAATTTGGTCGGCAAGAATCAGCGCCAAAGAACCAGTAACAAGCAGGGCGATGCGATAACCTAAAACGGCAACCGCTGCACCAGCCCCCATCTCTAAGGGTTCTAGAACATCTGTACGGTAGGCATCAAAGGCAATGTCCTGCGAGGCACTGAAAAAAGCGATTACTAAGGCATTGATAGCGAGGAACTGTAGGGCTTGACTGGGACGTTGCAACGCCATTGCTGCGATCGCAAAAATTAACGCCGCTTGCGTAAGCACAAGCCAACCTCGCCGCCGTCCCAAAAAAGGCGGCACAAATCGGTCAAGCAAGGGTGACCAGATAAATTTCAACGAGTAGGGCAAGCCTACTAAGCTAAACAGCCCAATTGCACCCAGATCGACACCTTCTATGCTCATCCAGGCTTGCAACGTCTGGCTTGTCAAAAACAAGGGTAAGCCTGACGCGAAGCCCAGGAATAGAAGCGCAACCATCTTGCGGCTTTGAAAAACTTGTAAAAGAGATTGGATGGCTTTCACAGGTAATTGGGATGATAACTATTGATTGGAGTCATCATCCCATAGGAAGGTTCCCTTTCGAGCTAGTCTTATCGCCGTGGCTGATTTGTGGCGACTGGTTGGTCTGCGACTTCGTAACCACGCCAGACACCGACCAGAACTCCTTGTACCTGGACACTTGCAGCGGCTACCTCTATGGGATGGTACTTGGAGTTAGCAGGTTTAAGAGTCACCCGCTCACCTTTACGGTAGAAGCGTTTCAAGGTCGTGCCTTGTCCTTCCACTCGTGCCGCGACGATTAGACCATTCTTAAGGTGTTCTGGGTCAGGGACAGGCCGCATAATCACGACATCCCCTTCAGCAATCAGGTCTTCGATCATGCTGTCGCCAATTACCCGCAGCGCAAAGTTACCTGGGTGACGGAAAAAGGAAGACACATCCAGTTGCTCAACGGCATCCGTAAAGGGTTCTACAAGACCACCTGCTGCGATCGCGCCGAGTACTGGCACACCTACAGATGTACCACCAAGAATCCGAATTGTACGGGCTTTTCCTTCTGTCCAGTCAATATATCCTTTGTTTCGTAAATGTTCCAAGCGACTTTGGACGGGTGCTGGTGAGCGTAAATTCATCGCTCGCATCATCTGCCGGATTGAAGGCGCATGTTGGGAGGTGCGAATATAGTCCACCAGCCATTCATAAAGTTGTTGCTGGGCTTCAGTGAGGGATTCCATAACGTTACAGGGGTGGAAAAAATGTATTTAGTAGTTTTGAGTTTTGAATTAAAA
Organism: Symplocastrum torsivum; assembly: GCF_059505465.1. Classification (NCBI taxonomy): domain Bacteria; kingdom Bacillati; phylum Cyanobacteriota; class Cyanophyceae; order Oscillatoriales; family Microcoleaceae; genus Symplocastrum; species Symplocastrum torsivum. Next base: position 30,105 of record NZ_JCACKQ010000044.1, read on the forward strand.
TTATTCATTACTCATCAACTAGTCATGTGTTGGTTTTTACTACCTATAGAACATTCGTACTACCAAAACCCCTCATCTGTCCAGTAGTTAGGTTTTATATTTGCCATTTTTCATATTAATCAGCTCCCAAAAGCGATGCGAGTAGAGCTTTTTGTGCGTGCATTCGGTTTTCGGCTTGATCCCAAATACGCGATCGCGTACCTTCCATAACCTCATCGGTAATTTCTTCTCCCCGGTGAGCGGGTAAACAATGCAGCAAAATCGCTTCAGAGTCAGCGCAAGCCAACAGTTGTTCATTCACCTGATAGGGCTGAAAAACAGGAATTCGCTCATCAGCTGAGGCTTCCTGACCCATACTCGCCCAAACGTCAGTATAAAGAACATGAGCACCCTTAGCTGCTGCAACAGGGTCATCGGTAAGCATCACTTGTGTCCTGCCATTAGCAATCTGCTTCGCCCGTTCTACAATACCCTGCTCCGGTTGATAGGCTGGTGGTGTAGCAACTCTAACATTCATTCCCACAAGGGCACACCCCAACATGAGTGAATGAGCAACATTATTGCCATCTCCCAGATAAGTCAACGTCGCACCCGATAGTTCTCCAAAGCACTCCTGAATCGTCAACAAATCGGCTAAAACCTGACAAGGATGCTCCAAATCAGTTAGGGCATTAATAATCGGAATCTGAGAATATTCAGCAAACGTTTCTAACTCCTTCTGCTCAAACGTGCGAATTGCCAAAATATCGAGATACCGATCCAAAACCCTTGCTGTATCAATGACTGGTTCGCCCCGTCCAACCTGCGTAACGTTGGGATTCAAGTCCATCACTTGACCACCGAGTTGATACATTGCTACAGAAAAACTAACCCTTGTGCGGGTGGAAGCTTTATAGAACAGCAAACCCAATACCTTGTTGCACCGTAGACTCACTTGATTACCTTTCAATTGAGCAGCTAGTTTCAACAATTCCTGAATTTCATCAGGAGTAAGGTCTGCTAGACCCAAAAAATCTCGTCCTTTTAATGCCTCCATGTTTTTCCCCACTGACTAAGTTAATCTACTCTTGCCAGAACATTACGCACCCTGACAAAAAACAGAGGATACCCCTCGCTGGATTCGCTTCTATTGGCTACCCAGTTTTTCCAATAAGTACTGTCTTAAGAACCTATCAGATTTTTATAAGATTAGCCCAAATATTTTCCTTTTGAGGCAGACGCAAAATTTTCAGTATAGTTTAAAACAATTTGCCTTTTTGTTCTTTGGTTTTTGTCAATTTCTTGAACTTTGTATTGCTAACTACAGAGAATATTAGCTCAGAAACTGGGCTATCTGTAGCTGTAACCAACTACAAGGAGATGAGCCGTCAGCCCAAGAAAAAGAACGTCTTCGAGCAGATACTCAAAGACGCAGAATGTAAATGTCAGAAATATTGAGAGTTTATACTAAGATATGCGAAGATATCATCCGTCTACTTAGCTTTAGAATTACCAAATCCTTTCGCTTTCGCTTTTTTCTTGCTGCTGGGCTTGGATGATTTCGAGTGGCTATTAGTAACTCCTTTATTCGCCTGGGAGCCTTCAATGTTTGAAGTCTCAACAGAGGCGCTTTTATCAAGCTCTGGATTATCCTCTTCTTTTGCCAGACTAGAGATTACGAATTGTCTTCCACAGTCTTTACAGAAGTAGCGTTGTTTGTCCTGACGACGCCCGTTCTTCCGAATATCGGTAGACTGACATTTAGGACAAGTAATCTCACTAATCTGGCTGTCTAAGGTGTTGTCATCCTTCGCTAGTGTGGGTTCAATCACTGGCTCAGAGTTTTTTTGATCGACAGCTATGTCTTTGAGAGTGGTTACAACGGCTTCAACGGCAGAAGAGACTCTCTCTACAAGCGTCGGTGCCGAAGTTTCTTCGGCGGCTTCATGTGCTAGTGCTGGTACAGTAGTTGTCAAGGCTTCAGTGGTATCCGTCTCAGTTGTTACTGAGTCTGGCGCTGCAAGCTCTTCAACTGCATCTGAATCATTCTGCTCAGTATCCGGCTTCTTGAAAGCATTTGAAACTGCCTCAACCACAGAGGAAACTCTATCGAGGAGTGTTGGTGGTTGAGTGTCTTCTGTTTCAACGGCTGGGGTCTCAACTTCGGATACTGTTTTTGTTAGGACACTGGATTCGTCGATAACATCGGTTGAAAGACTGTTGTCTAAGGCATCGCTGGGTGTCTCTTCAACTTCAACAGATTCAGTAACAACTGGATTGTTGTCGAGTATTTCTTCCTCTGCAACAGGTTCAGTGACAACGGCTGCATCGTTTGCCGATGTGTCTTCCTCTGCAACAGGTTGAGCGAAAACCGCAACTGTGTTTTCGTCAGATGTTTCTTCCGCTTCCACAGGTTCAGTGATAACCGTAGATGCTGTCTCGTCAGCCTTAGGACTAGGCGTGTCTTCAACTTCAACAGGTTGAGCAACAGCTACAACTGGTGTATCGTCTATTAACTCGCTGCTGTCAGCTTGAACAGACTCAGGTTCACTCGTCTGGATAGCCGTTGTGTTGGCATCAGCTTGAGGAATTTTGAAGGGGATGGTAACGGGAGCAAGAGGCTTCGGGGTAGTCAATCGACTGATGCGATCGCCTATATTTTCTAGAATTACATAAGTAGTAGGAAGCACTGTTGGTTTCCGAACTGCCTCACGAATTAACGCTACCGCATGTTCGGAAGGGTCAATCGGTGGTTCCGAAACGGACTGCACATGAGTGTCAGGGAGAGTTGTCTTAGACCATGAATCAACTGGCTCTGTTGTCAGCAGATGAGCCACTGACTTTTGAGACAACTGGGTTAAGGAAAGCGGGGGAGAAAATCGCATCGAACGAACCATCCGTCGATATGGCTCTAGGTGGTCGGTCACATTACCCCCCTTTGTTTAAGCACATCAGCAAACTCGTCTATCAACTAAATTCTTGGTGTCGTCTACTATACCAATACCAAATTCAGGTTTTGAAACTTAGAAAATAGCGCTCGAACGTTAGTTTTCTTAACGTTTTGCATTTTTTCGGTTAAATGACACAAGAAGAGGGTGGTCTAATCGGATTGGATACGATACTTTATCAGGTATGTATGATGATGACGATCTAAGCCTACTTGATACGGCGGATGAGCTAGAAGAAAGCCCTCTGGATAACTTAGAGCCAGTTGATGCCGAATCAGAGGCTCATAAGCCCAATCCAGAAGCGATGCTTGCCCTTTTGACGGCACCAGAAACGCCGCAACGGATGCTGGCGGCGAGAGCCTTTTGTGAACTTCAGGATGAGCGGGCGATTCCTCATCTGATTGGACTGTTGACTGATGTTTGTCCCTTAGTGCGGGTGAGTGCTGCCTATGCGCTTGGACGTAATCCGAGTCCAAGTGCTGTAGAGCCATTGATTAATCAGCTTAATTGCGATTGGAATGGTTATGTCCGTAAAGGCGTTGTTTGGGCATTAGGTAATTGTCGCGATCGCCGTAGCTTACCCTCTCTCACTGACGCGCTAAAAACGGATATTTCAGCCGTGCGTTTGTGGGCAGCTAGTTCTCTAGCGCAGATGGCTGAGTTGGCATATGAAGATATTGTTGCCTCAATTCCGCCACTTATTACTGCCCTCAGGCAAGACCCTATAGCTGCCGTGCGGAGTAATTGTGCTTGGTCATTAGGACAACTGTGTCGGCAACTTCCGTCTAATGCTGTCTATGCGGGTGCAATTGATGCCTTAATTGAAGCCTTTGCTGAAGATGAAGATATGGGAGTTCAGGAAGATGCCAAGGCTGCACTTTTGAGAGTAGGGGACCCTCGTGGGCTTCAAATGGTCGAGTCGTTGGAGTTAGAGGGGTTGTTATAGGCAGAAGGCAGAAGGCAGAGAATGACGGGTCTTGGCTTCAATATATAGCTTTGTTCTATTTGCCTTGCCGACTGCTATAGCAGAAATCCCCAATCTTTAATCTTCGATCCCAATTGTGTGCCAGTTGAAAAGGCGGAACGTAGACCTTTGGCACGGAATTTCTCATTAGGTAGCATTACCAAGAAACATCCGGTTGGGTGAATCAGTCAGATGAAGTACGGTTATTATCACCTGACGTAATCTAATCAATGAAAATCGAGATAGAGGAGTGCCTACGATGTTCAAAAGACTTCTCCAAGCCGCTACTATTACATTTGTGCTTAACCTCATAGCACACATGAATCCCACCACTACTCAGCCCTCAGCCGTTTCTCCGGCGCTAGAAGTCCCGCAAAAAATACTAATAGGTTTGCGATAGGGTAGTCCCTAACCGCAGCATCCGGTTATCTGGATTTGAGTTCATCTAAGAGGGATTCAGCTTGTTTAACACCATCTTTGTTGCCCTGACTTTGGTAAAGGTCACGGGCTTTTTCTACAGCCGATATCGCTTCTCTGGTGCGATCGCGTTCTTTTAAAGCTACCGCTAAGTTGTAGAACGCTTGTGGGTTTTGGGGAGCGAGTTCAGTCAGGCGTCGATAGGCAACAATCGCTTCTAAATAGTTCTTTTGCTCCAGCATGAGTTCGCCAATGGCGGCATGGGCTTCCACTGCATTTGGTTCCGCAGAAGCCGCTCGTTGAAAGGCTTGCAAGGCTCCAGTGAAATCCTCTCGTGATTGCAGAATTTTGCCGATTTGGAGGTGAACTTGAGCATTGCGTGGGGCTAGGCGGGCTGCCTGTTCAAAAGCGCCTAGTCCAGCCGTCACATTACCCTCGCTCAAAAAAGCGTTTCCTAAACTTAGCTGTACACTGCCTTGACGGGGAGCGAGTGTTGCTGCCTGTTGAAGTGCCTTAATCGCTTCCTGGGTGCGCCCATCCTGTAACAGTGCTGAACCCATCAGTTCATAAGCTTGGGCATTTCCTGGCTCAAATTCAACCACTCGTTGATAAGCATCGACAGCGCCGTCATAGTCTTTCTGTCGCAGCAGCACAAAACCTAAACCTAAATAACTGTTGACGTTATTACTGTTGAGTCCAATGGCACGGCGATAGGCAGTAGCTGCACCAGCATTATCCTCAGTATTGGCAAGGCTGTAACCTAGCGCGTACTGAAATTCAGCGTTATTGGGGTCAAGTGCGATCGCTTGTTGATAAGCTTTGGCTGCTTCTCGAAAGTTACCCTGACGCGCTTGTAAGTAGCCAATACCGGAAAAAATCCTAGGATTTTGCCGATCTAGGGAGGCCGCTTGTTGATAAGTTGCGATCGCTTGCTCATAATTCCCTGCATCTACCAACTCTCGCCCTCTACGAAGGAGTTCATTGAGCTGTTCGTTGGTTTGTCGTTGGCTCAGTACCAAAGGTTGACTTGCGTGGACGGCTAGTAGCTGTGTGTTAAATAACCCAGTTAACAACAGGCTACTAACTAGAAACGGAATCTGTTTTTGCACAGTTAATTTTCTCGTATGTATTCGGTGCAATTTCTCAGTGTTACGATTACGGAAGCCTTTGATCAGGAACTAATCGTCCTGGGAAAGGGCTTCCATCGTTGCCAGAAAACTGGCTCGAAATTCTCGAAGACGATTTTAAGATAGACAGTTGATGATTGTAACAACAACGGATGTCATTCAAGGTGTAGTTATTGAAACATATTTGGGAATTGTTACGGCGGAGGTCGTTTATGGTACCAATGCCCTGCGAGATTTTTTTGCGGGAATTCGTGATGTAATTGGTGGGCGTACCAACAGTTATGAGCGGGTTTTTGAGAAAGGTCAGCAGGATGCGATCGCTGAATTACAACAACGTGCCCAACGCTTAGGTGCTGATGCTGTGATTGGCGTTGAAATCGACACAGGTACGATAAATATTGACCAAAAAGGCGCACTGTTACTCATCACAGCTACTGGTACAGCGGTGAAGTTGGGGCGTAGGCTTTAATTTTTAGCAGCTAGGTCTTTTAAATTTCTACTCTAATTGTTCAACTACTTAAAGCCTGCTTAATTTAAGAACGTGCATAGCGTCCAATGAGTTCGGCAGCAGCAAGAATATGACCATTCATTGCTGCCTCTACCTTGGCTTTGGTCGCACCAGCCTCCAGTCCTAGTTCCCGGTCAAGGGCATAGAGTTTAAAAAAGTAGCGATGGACGCCTGTCGGTGGACAAGGACCTCCATAACCGAAGTTGCCAAAATCATTTTTTCCTTGGATACCACCACCCGATAGCGTCGGTTCAGTGCCAACAGATTGAGGTAACTGGTTGATTTCAGGGGGCAAATCGTAGAGAACCCAGTGGACAAAGGTTTGATCTGGAGCATCGGGGTCATCAACAATCAAAGCGAGGCTCTGGGTTCCTGCTGGTGGGGCATCCCAAGTGAGTTCTGGGGAGATATCTTGACCATCACAAGTGTATAGAAACGGAATCATCCCGTTGTCTATAAAAGCTGTACTCTCAATCTTCATCGTCTTATTGACAGATTGTGTTTGCAACTGCGTTGAGGTTGAGCGGTTGCTGGTAGGCTTACAACTTGCCAGCAATAGCCCTATTAACCCCAGCAGATTAGCACTCCACTGTAGAAAGTCTCTTCGACCTATAGAGTTAGAGTTGATGGTTGATGAGATTATGGTCTCTAGCCAGCCTTGAGAGTGGTAGGGTAAACGGTGGCTCATTCCACAAAGGCGATCGCGTTTCCTTTGCTTATTCAGCAGGGGCTTTTAGTGTAGTTGAATAATAGAATTATTTTTTTATGATAAGACTCATTTAACTAAGGTAGGTTCTGGCTAATGCACGTCATCAGCTACCGACGCTTGCGTGAATATAGTAAAAAGCACGGTAATTGTCGTGAGGCTTTAGATAGCTGGTATAAAATTGCTAGCAAGGCAGATTGGTCTAACTTAGTTGAGGTTCAATCAGTTTTTCCAACAGCGGAAGCAGTCGGGAACTTTACTATATTTAACATTAAGGGCAATAACTACCGATTAATTGTGAGTATAGATTATGAAAGACAATTAATTTACATCAAATATATTCTGACTCATGCGGAATACGATAAGGATACCTGGAAAAATGACTCTTACTTTTAATCCAGATAAATATACTGAGTTACTGATTCAGCATCAACCAAAGCTGATTAGAACGGAAGAGGAAAATGAGAGAGCTTTGGCAATTGTAGAAGAGTTAATGCACCGTCCAAATCGGAGTCTAGAAGAAAATGAGCTTTATGAGTTACTCATCACTTTGATAGAAAAGTTTGAGCGAGAGTTTTATTCACCTGGAGAAGCTTCTACTCCCCATTCGATACTACTTTTCTTGATGGAGCAGCAAGATATAAAGCAGCAAGATTTGGTGGATGTTATTGGTTCTGAAGAGGTTGTTGCTGAAGTGATTGAGGGTAAGCAGGAGATAACGCAGGAGCAAGCTAAGGCTATGGGAGAATTTTTTAAGGTCAGTTCTAGTTTGTTTATTTGACAATTGCTTTGCCTTATTTCTGTGCGTGTTACTCAAGCCGTAAGTTGGGATTGATTCTCCCAAAATTTGTCTCCCTTGGCTGCTAGAAACTTACTCAAGAAACTTTCTAAGGAGTTGGCGGCAAGATACCATTCTTCACGAGAATCCAAAGGTAGTGCAATTATCACGTTGCTGAAGTCTGGGGAAGTCGGATCGCACCTCAGTACCAAAAGGTCTGCATCACCCAGAAACTCACCAACGATTAAGTCTCCTGGATAGAAATCTTCTTTTCTTTGGGCAATCCGTTTTTCTTGCTCGGTAATAACTTGATTGGCAGACCAAAATATCAAACCCCACTGCCCATAGGTTATATCCTCAAACAGACGTAAGCCGGATGTTTTATCCCAGAGGTGGATGATAGCTGAGGGCAAAGTAATTCCCAGAGACTCCTCAAATGCTTTTTTATCCCAAGGTTGGGGTGGTAGAACCTGACAATGCATTGACATTGGGATCGACACATCTGGAGAATCGACAACGCCTATGGATTCAATGGTATGGATTAACTTTTCGATGTCTTGCTCGTTCATAGTTGGTTGCTACCAGTCCCGCCAGAAGGAATTGAATTCATCAATGTGAACCTGTCTCAAAACAGGGACAAGATTGTCGAAATCGTTGGTTCCACCGTATTCTCTGGGCTTGATGTGGTGGATATCATATGGCTTCCAGCCTCCGGGAGGGGTGTCGTAACCTCTGCGATACCATTCTGCGATATACTCCCCTCGCTCTTTTCTTCCCCACGGTACTCTGTCGGACTTCGGAACTTTAACTATATCCCCCGATGGAAACGGGATTGGGTTGTTTGTTCTTGGGTCAATGACAGAGGGATAGGGTTTGCCAGCCCGGTTTACCATATTGATAGCATACCTAAATTATTACAGCCCAATCTTAAGGGCGAGTATTATTGTCTCGGAAGGTTGAAAGCATTCCACGGGTTGAATTTCAACGGTTGAATTTTAGATGTACAAACCTAAAGAAGCTAAGTTATTTGGAGCGGCTCTAAAACAGTTACTACGTGAGAAAAACCTGAGTGATCGACAGTTTGCCAAACAAGCTGGACTACAACAGAGCTACGTGAGTAAACTTCTCAATCCCAAGCCAGGAAATGAAATTGCAGAACCTAGAAAAAAAACACGTCAGCAACTTGCACAGGGATTAGGAATTACAGAACAAGAGTTACTGGAACAAATTGATCGATATAGTGACTCGGCAGCCGGAAAAACAATATTTGCTTCTCCTGGTTTAGCTAAAAGTGAAGAGGCGATCGCCAAGCCGCCCCAAGAATCAGTAGAGAGCAAGGCGGGTTCAGGGGAGAATTTGATGTCTTTAGCTACTAAGATGTTTGAGCAACTTGGTTTTAACCAAAAGTTTAAGATTAACAGAGCATTTCAAGACGTAGGGTATCAGCTCAAGAATTACGAAAAAAAAGCTAACTCGCATCAACTCATTCTATCGCAACGTAAAGATGGTATATGCATTTCTATTCGTCAAGATATCTTAGACCCACATTTATTGAACCTGAAGTATTGGAAATACACTTTTGTGTTAGGAGAGGCAGATCTTTTTACAAAAGCAAGGCTCTTAGTATTACCTAGTAAAAAAGATATCTTCTTAAACTCACTTCACCGTAACTATTGGAACTCATTGCAAGCTGAAAAAAAAACAGTAGGTGACTTTCAACTCAATACTTGTTATTGGGAATATGATGATCCCCCCATGTGTGTCGCTGCCCCTAGCCTTCTTTTGGATGAATTTAACCTCGATACTCTGAGTGAAAGCGACACATACTTAGTAGTCAATTACGATAAACTTTCTCCTGAAAACTGGCAGGTATGTATCAACTCAAGTGAAGTTCTACAAGAATTTATAAGTTATTTCACAAAAAAATTAATAGAGATTTAATTGTAAAATTTACCTTTTTAATAAACTGACTGTACTCAAGTGTGTTGAACAACTGCAACAGGTAAAGAAAAGTGGAGGATGAACAGAGTAAGATTCTTCTCCATTGCTTTATGAGCGCACCCTCACTAAAAGCGTAATCACCAAAACCCACAGATTGTCAATAACGCTCATTACTTACCTAGGCGTCCTCTGATTGCGATCGCGGCACTCCAAACTCATCAGGCATTTCTTCTAAAGTCCATTTCAGTAACCGACAAAGAGCTTTTATTTCGCGAGGCGTCATCTTTGGCTCGTATATACCTGTCTCCCAATTGCTGATGGTTTGATCAGTCTTACCCAGAGCTAGTGCAATGTCTCTTTGAGTTAAGCCTAATTCCTCTCTGCGCTTCCTCAGAGCCGACTCTCGTTCTTCTGTCATTTCTTCCAAGCATAGTTATCCAAGCAGACTTGACAAGTTAATTCCAAGCGTGCTTGGATAATATAGATAGTACAAACGGGCAGGTGACCTAGAAAGCTACTGTCTGGCTTAGTCACCTTCAGACCTTCTAAGATACCTGTCCTTTGTTAGTGTCTTACATAAATTGTCACGCTTACCACCAACCAGCAGGTGTCTGGTAAATTCCGTTCGGCATTGAACGGCAACTGCCTGTTCTGGCTGGGTGTCATATCTGCAAAAACCAAGCATTGCGATCGCGAAAATGCGATCGCACAGAATCCCTATGAGCTACAAAGACAAGCTGAATCCGTGGTGCATCATCCGTGCCGTGTCCGATGTCCAGATGCGAATCGTCGGACGCTTTCGCCGTCGAGTTGACGCGGAGGGTCATCTAAGAATCTTGAAACAACTGATTCCAAATGTTCCTTTTGAAATCATGTTTGATGTTACGCCAGAAGATGAAGACCTAACCCCCCAGCCCCCTTCCCTGCAAGGGAAGGGGGAGCATGAATCTAACTCCCCTCTCCTTGCAGGAGAGGGGCTGGGGGAGAGGTCAACCCAGGAGTAAAGCCATCATGACCAAATTATTTCGCCGCCTCCAACCTGCCCAGAAATTCCGAATTACCATAAGCGCGATCGCACAACTCCTCAAAATTCCCCAACACCTAATTGTGCGAGTCGAATGTTGGGCATACGTTCTCTTTATCCATCGCCAAGATAAAGGCGGACAATTCCTCAGCTATCGGAAACTGCAACAGTGGCAAAATGCTGTCGCCTGTCAAATTCAAAACTGCTCAACGTGGCAACAACTGCGATCGCTATGGCTTGCCATCGAAGATGATTTCAAACTTCACAAAACCCAGTACGAGGAGCATTATTCATTTTTGTCCCAAATCTGGACAAAACGCTGGAATATACTTTGGCACCAGCAAGAATCAGCCTAATTTCTGATCACAACCGCTGTGGTTTAATTCCTCGTAGCTTCACAGGCGAGGACAACACAATTGAGGTAACTGTTGAACCAAAGCGACTGAGCTTTTCAATCAGCGCTTCCAAATGAGACATTGAAGATGCGATCACCTAACTGTTCAACGTTTCCATACACTAAGAGTTTCTAACACAGCTTGCCAGCAGACATTTCTAAAGTAAAGGGTGATGTTAATAATCCCTAATAACTTTGTGCCATCCTCTAGCATTGCAACACTTCCTTCTCCTGGCAGAGGTGTTGTGTCAACCATTGCAGAGAAGATAAATAAAAGCACGGCGAGAATTAGCAAAATATAGGGTGTTACTCGAATGATGCGCCAAAAAGTGAATCCATAGACCAGTGCTGCAGTGCCATAGAATAAATACACTATTGTTTTGGAAATACCAATCTTTCCGACGATGAGATGGATTCGGAAGGCATCATCTATCAGCAAGACTCCAGTTGTGATCGCAGAACACAAAATAAAGAAATTTACTTTTTGCCCAGGTCGAATTGCTTGTAGTAATCCAAAGCTACATAGACAGATTGTTACAGCTACACACCACAGTAAATCAGATACGGCGGAGAAGGTTCCAATGTAGGGGCGATTCGCTGAAAAAGGGTCTTCAAAAAGTAGTACAAGTTGTCCCCCTTTATCGAAAAGCTTGACATAGATAGAAAGGGCAAAAAATAGTAATACAGTGAAACTGTTGAACCAGACAACGAAGTGGTCTGCTTTTAGTTGCTTCGTGATTGTTTCAAACATTATTATGAAAATCTAGCTTCCGTCTAGAGGTATATTGCAGGTTTACCACTTCTTTGTTGTTAGTTCCGGAAGTGTTCTTATTGATTCAATTGCATCACTGATAACTCATGCCTTCCCAGAGCGTTGGCTTAGAGCCAGGATAGCCTAGAGGAAGCGAGACTTGCACAGGGCTAAAGAACCTCCAGAAAAACAAGGAGCTTATGTCTGTGCATACAGGTAAATACAAGAGATTTCTTGAAAAAATTAGTCTAACTGTTAACTGTGAACAGTCAAAGTCAGTGATATTCACTAAAAAAGAAAATTTTTAAAAGTCGGATTTTTTACCGCCACTCTTACCTCATCAGCACTGTGCAAAATGAATTAAACTTTTTTGGAGGTGTTTTTTGTTCTAGGTTCGCTGCCCATGCTTCACGATAGCGATTATATTAGGCAAGCTGAAGCAACCCGTGTGCGGGTGCTGAGTGAAGCCTTACCCTACATCCAGCAATTTACTGGTCGGACGGTAGTTGTTAAGTACGGTGGTGCTGCAATGAAAGACAGCACCCTGAAGGATAAAGTTATTCGCGATATTGTCTTTTTAGCCTGTGTGGGTTTGCGACCTGTGGTTGTCCATGGTGGTGGCCCAGAAATTAATAGTTGGCTAGGGAAGCTGGGTATTGAGCCACAATTTAAAAATGGTTTACGGGTAACTGATGCCCCCACAATGGATGTTGTGGAGATGGTATTAGTCGGTCGGGTCAATAAAGAATTAGTTTCTCTGATTAGCCGTGCTGGTGGTAAAGCTGTAGGACTATGTGGCAAGGATGGGAATCTCATCACAGCCCGTCCAGAAGGTCGAGAGGGAATTGGCTTTGTTGGGGAAGTGAGCAGTGTGGATGTTAATCTCCTAGAATCTCTGGGCAACAGTGGCTACATTCCAGTAGTGTCGAGTGTTGCCGCCGATGAAACGGGGCAAGCCTACAATATTAATGCGGATACTGTTGCTGGTGAAATTGCTGCTGCTCTAGGGGCAGAGAAGTTGATTTTGCTTACCGATACATCGGGGATATTGAAGGATTATAAAGACCCCTCGACTCTGATTCCCAAGGTAAGCATTCAAGAAGCACGAGATTTAATTAGTGCTGGTATTGTTGGCGGTGGGATGATTCCGAAGGTTAGCTGTTGTGTGCGATCGCTTGCTCAAGGCGTTCGGGCGGCTCACATTATTGATGGTCGCATTCCCCATGCACTACTCCTGGAAATCTTTACCGATGAGGGGATTGGCTCAATGATTGTTGCCTCAGAGTTTTTCAGCTAGGCACAGAAGAACTGATTACCTTGTATTCCGGGTCTTGTTTATTTTGCACGCCTACTTCGTTAGCTTTAAGTAAAGTAGATCAGCAAAGTCGAAACGTGAGTTCAGAAAACAAGGAAAAATTCCTCATTGAGTACCAGGCAGGGAAAGCGGCATTTGAACGCGGTGACTATCGCATCGCTGTACAGCGATTGGAAGCAGCAAGTGCTTTGATGGGGCGAACCTCTCGCTTGGGAGGAGAGGCACAAATGTGGTTAGTGACAGCGTATGAGGCGGCTGGGCAAAAAACAGAAGCGATCGCTCTTTGTCAGCAACTTAGTCGTCATCCTGATCCGGAAACGAGTAAAGAAGGCAAACGCTTACTTTATATTCTGCAAGCCCCCCAGCTAGCCAGACCTTCGGAATGGATGACAAAAATTCCCGACCTAGGTGCGATCGCAGAAAGTGACCCTAAAGAACGTCGGGGTAGTGTTAACACGGTTGCTACCCGCAAACCACGAGAACAACCTGAACCAAAACCCGTCGATCTCACTCAGGTAAATACCAAAGATAATCAATTTATCTGGGTAGCACTGCTTGCGCTTACTCTAACAGTAGGTGGACTGATTTGGTTTAGTTTTTGAACCAGAAGAATGCCCTTACACCCAGTCGTTGGGTATGGCGGTAGGTTAACTTAAGGGATTTGCCATGGCAGACTTAATCATTGGGCTAATTTTTGTGATGTTCACGGAAGCCTTATTTGGCTTCATTATTGCTGCTGTTATAGGAACGCTCACGTCTAGAGCCTTGGAATCATCTTTATTGATTAACCTTTGCTTAACTGGAGCCTGGATTGGGGTAGGGGTTGGCGCCATTGTGAGACTGATTGTGATGATTATCCAGCAGGTTTCGATAGAAAGAGCGATGATAGACCCAAAGCTATCCCTAGTTATTCCTGTGGCTACAGTGCTAGGAGGAATTAGCGGAATAGTGTTGTGGCAGATTAATCAAGGCAGAGGGAACAAGAGAAAGGGACGAGAGAGAGAGTAGGGGGAGCAGGAGGAGCAGAGGAGATTAAGTTTGTTGGCATTGAAGTCAGGTTAAAATCTGTAGGGGTAAAGCGGGAGTCTGGATTGTGAGCGATGCAACGCTAGAGAAGATTTTGACACTGGCGACTCAGCACGTCGATGCGGCTGAAGTCTACTACCTTTCAAGCCAAGACACGCCGATTCAGTTTGAAAATAATCGCTTAAAGTCACTCTCCACAAAAGCCCTTCAGGGTGTGGCGCTGCGTGTCATTTGTAATGGTCGGATCGGATTTGCAAGTTCCACAGATTTAACCCGACTAGATGACTTAGTTGCTGCTGCCGTACAGACTTCAGAAATTGGTGACCCGGCTGAGTTTGAATTTGCGAGTAATGTCCAACTGAGTGCCCCTGAAACAGATTACATACCACCGAAAACTCAAGAATTTGTAGAGGTGGGAGAGCGTCTGATTGAGCAGATTCATGCCTACAACCCTGATATTTTGGTAGATGTCGGGTTTCATGTCCGCTCTGGCGCTGTCAAGATTGCGACGACGGGCAACGCTTATGGTTCACGCTTTAATCAGGTTGTTAGTGCATCGCTGTCAGGAAACTTGGTTAAAGGGGAAGATTTTCTCCAAGCTTACACCTACGACGTGGTGCACGATGGTATCCCTGACTATGAACACCTCCTCCAAAAACTTTTGCAAAAGTATCAGCACTCAGAGCAGCAAGCAACAATCAAGAGTGGAACTTTTCCAGTACTTTTTACCCCCACAGCAGCAGCTAGTACGATTGGACGGTTGTTTAAGACCATTCTTTCCGGTCAAGCGGTTTTCCAAAAGGCATCTCCTCTGGCTGGTAAAGTTGGGGAGCAGCTATTTGATCAGCGTTTAACGATTTTTGAAGACCCTAGTATTGGTTCTTCTGCTTGTGCGTTTGATGATGAGGGGACACCAACGACGCGCAAAGTGCTGATTGAACAGGGCATTGTGAAGGAATTTTACTGGGATCGGCGTTGGGCAGCCCGTGCGGGTTGTGCGCCGACGGGGAATGGTTTCCGAGGTGGATTATCTCGTCCAGGAACCGAGTTGGTGAATGGCTGTATGTCGCCTGGGAAGACTTCCACTGCTGATTTGATAGCAGGTATGGAAGAAGGGGTAATTGTCGATCAAGTGCTGGGTGCAGGTCAATCGAATCAACTAGCCGGAGAGTTTTCGGTAAACCTGGATTTGGGCTATAAGGTTGAAAAAGGGGAGATTGTTGGTCGCGTTAAGAATACGATGGTTGCCGGAAGTATTTTTGAAGCCTTCAAAAATCTGGTAGATTTGGGCGATAAGCCGGAATGGGTCGGTGGTAGTGCTTATTTACCCTGTCTCTTGTTTGGGCAGTTAGGGGTTGCTGCTCGTGAGTAGTTTTTTGAGTGAACTGTGAAGAGGCATTAACCAAGCGCGGCGAAGACGAGAACGATAAGGAGGGGACGAGAGTGAAACGAGTGACTTTTGATGTATTGCTGTTTATCCGTCAAACTCTGGGGCGCTTGCGTGTGCTTTGGGTAATTTTGCTGGCATCGGTGTTGCTTTCTGGTTGTGTTAGGTACGATGTCGGGGTGAATTTTGAAGGTCAGCATCACGGCGCGATTGTTCAGCATATCAAGCTGGAAGAACGCCTGACGAACTTTAGCAATTCTCAGGTACGGGAATGGCTCAAAAGTATTGAGGGTCGAGCAAAGCAGCTTCAGGG
The DNA here is from genome assembly GCF_059505465.1 of Symplocastrum torsivum. Classification (NCBI taxonomy): domain Bacteria; kingdom Bacillati; phylum Cyanobacteriota; class Cyanophyceae; order Oscillatoriales; family Microcoleaceae; genus Symplocastrum; species Symplocastrum torsivum. Next base: position 45,683 of record NZ_JCACKQ010000044.1, read on the forward strand.
TAGAACGAAGCGTCTTTCCAATCAGGAGATTATTGTCACCATTCCGTTTAGTAGCGGTGCGGAACTGGAGTCAAAGTTTAACCAGTTTTTCAATCCGGTTGTGAAGAAAGATGCTAAATCTAAGCCAGTTGAGGCGGTAGATTTACCCGATTTTGATTCTAAGTTCCACATTGATCAAGGTAACTTTTTACTGTGGCATCGTAATCATTTCAGTTATGACGTAGATTTGCGATCGCTAGGTGTCCTCTCAAGCAATGGCAACGTCATTATTAGCCCCGACTCACTGTTAAATTTGCAGTTTAGTTTAGAAACACCTTGGGGCGCACGTAGTATCCAGAACGCGGACAATGCGATTAGCCCAGAAGCCTACAATAACGGGCATCAGCTATTGTGGACGCTTAAGCCGGGTCAGTTGAACCATATTGAAGCAGTGTTTTGGCTTCCTAGCCCACTTGGGACAGGTACACTCGTGATTTTGTTGTTGGTATTAGGTGGTTTCTACTGGAAGTACAAATCTTTCCCGTGGACAACGGTTAAACCTGTTACGCCCAAGGTTTTGTCAGAGGTACCGTAAACAATAAGTTCAGGACTTACACAGAACCTCTCTCGTAGTAGGGTACGTGATGACGCACCCTACTCCCCTTCTTCAGGAACAACAGCCTATCGTGGCAATCGCTACAATCTAACTAAAGAGATACAAACGGCTGTACTGCATGATTCCCACAGTTATTGAACAATCCGGGCGTGGTGAACGCGCCTTTGACATCTACTCTCGTCTTCTACGGGAGCGAATTGTCTTTCTAGGACAACAGGTTGATTCTGACTTGGCAAACTTAATTGTTGCTCAGCTACTATTTTTAGAAGCTGAAGACCCTGAAAAAGACATTTACCTCTACATCAACTCTCCCGGCGGTTCTGTGACAGCGGGTATGGGCATTTTCGATACGATGAATCAAGTCCGTCCAGATGTCTGTACAATCTGTCTGGGCTTAGCCGCTAGTATGGGCGCTTTCCTCTTAAGTGCCGGAGCAAAGGGTAAGCGGATGAGCTTACCACATTCCCGAATCATGATTCACCAGCCCCTAGGCGGTGCCCAAGGACAGGCGACGGATATTGAAATTCAAGCCAGAGAAATTCTCTACCACAAGCAGCGGCTTAACGAGTTCTTGGCACAACACACGGGTCAGCCAATGGAGCGGATTGAGGAAGACACAGAGCGTGACTTTTTCATGTCGCCTGGAGAAGCGAAGGACTACGGCTTAATTGACCAAGTGATTGAACGCCGTCCCTCGGCAACACGTACAGCGGTTGCGGTTGGATAGATAACACTAAAGGTGTGAATTGTCTGCTTGGTTGTTGGTTATTTGTTGTTTGTTAAAGAATACAAAAAACAAGTAACCAACAACAAACAACACTTCATACTTAATCTTCCGGTGTTGGCTCAGATTCGAGATGATGTAGGAAGTCAAGTAATTCAGCGTCGGTTAGAAGCTGACGCGATCGCTTACCGTAAGTTTGTACCAGATAATCACGCCCCTGCTGATTAGTCCAGCCTAAACGCTTGAGTTCCACATTTGTTCTGGCAATGATGTCAGAAAAATCAATAGGAGTACTAGGAATGGGTGGTTCACTAGTCGCTATCTCAGGTTCGCTGGGCAAGTAAGACTCGGCTGAAGTGTCATTTAGCGAAGTCGGGGACATCTCTGCTGTTACCAAAGAAGGTTCAGCCTCTTCAAAGGGTTCAACCTCAACTGAGGGAATTTCATCAGCAAACGGAATTTCATCAACGACAGGTGGCGTTGTTGGCGTAACGTCAGTCACTTTCTCGCGCTTTGACCGACGCTGGGTTTTGGTGGAAACCTCCACAACAGGAGGCGCAGTCACTTCTGCTGGCTCAATTGGCGACACATGGCTACCATTATTGTCTACCGGAGCGTCTGGAAGCTGAGTCGGTTGAGTTGTTTTGAGGCTTTCTGATAGCGCTGCGGTAGCGTCTGAGACTGTGGGAGAAGTATGGAGTGTTGGGTTGAGTGGAACCGTCACCTCACGAGTTTCGAGGTGAGTTTCCTTTTCCTCAGTAGCTGTTGTGTCAATACCTAAAATCGCTAAAGCGCGGCTTCTTGCCTGATCTTCTGCCAATTCAACTGTTTGGGCAGCAGCAAGACCTGTCACTAAGGTGGTTCCCCCATCTTGAACTAAACAACGCACGATGTACTTACCATGATCAATTGCTGATAGCTCAGTGACTAGGCTGCCGTTAGGATAACGAACTCTAAAGTGAGTAAACATAAACGTTTCACCGTGTTTCAAACGTGGCGCTGTTTCTACACCACTGCCAAGAGAAAAGCGCACATGGCTATAAACTACATACACTCTTTTCAAGAACAGATTTTGTGAACGGACGCCTAGAACCTAGAATAATTAAAGACTGTCTATTGTCACTGTAACCCATTGCCCTTGCCGCAAAGCGACTCATCCGATTTTGAATGGACGATTGTTGGGGCGTGAGGGTTGGAAGTCTTCGCGATGGCTAAAAGACCATCGGTCTACTCCAATCTTAAATAGCCTCAATCGTTTGGATTAAACCCTAAGGACTTTCTCGGAGGTCTACGCGCTCCGCACCTGCTACGCGAAGAGTGATTCGGGATTAAGACTTTAGATTAGGTTTCCATGGATTAATCCGGGAGCTTGAAACGAAGCCAGCCGTCTAATCATCCAAAATCTAAAATTGGAAGAGCCAGAACGAAGAGCGGTAACAATCCCTGAAAGGCGGTGTGTCAAACTATGTGTCCGTAAGCTAGAAACTGGGTAGTTTAAGCACTCTTAACCCAGTATTGATGACTTCTTCCAGATAACTGTATCCTGAGTTCCCTGTTTTGTGGCAGTTATCTGGGGTGGGAAGTAATCATACAGGATAAGAGTAGTGAAAAGCAGGAATAGACCCTTGCCGTTGAAACACTAGTAAAAATCGGCACTTTCTCAAGGTTAGGGAAATTTCAAGAGTAAGTTAATCCATCTCTCTTGTAATGGATTGAGGCTCCCAGTCTCACTTCGGAAGACAACAGATACAGTCAGCAAACCGATTTAGGTAAATCTTTACTTGCCTAACCCGGTGAAGTGCCCTACCCGCCTGGATGGGGTTTGAATCTCAAAATTCAAAGTTCAAACATTTTGGATTTTGAACTTTGAATTGGGAGCGATGAGGCAACTTTCCCCACACCCACGAGGACTGTTGTTCCCAATCGCAACTGGTGGAGTCCTTTGGTTACGTGCTCTCCTAGGTACCGTCACAGTGTGTGAGCGCATTGCCAACAGGGCAAGAGCAGCAAAATCACGAATCAGATAAGAAGGATTGTTGATGGAATTTTCAATCGCTACATTGCTTTCAAATTTCTCAGATGAAAAATTAGTCGCTCCTAAGGTTTTGGAGAAGAAACTCGGTTGTCAGGATGAGGACTGTCTCCAAAGACTCCACATTGCCCTAGATGCACTGGAAAAAGTCGGCATCTTAATTAAAGACCGTGGCAGGTACCGACGGGTTCAGGAAGAAGACGTTGTTGAAGCCAAGCTGCGCTGTTCGAGCAAGGGATTTTGCTTTGCGATTCAAGATGTTGAGGGAGCTGATGATATTTACATTCAGAAGAGCCATCTGAGTACGGCTTGGAATGGCGATCGCGTTTTGGTAAAGATTACGAAAGAAGGCAGCCGACGCCGGAGTCCTGAAGGGCAGGTGCGCTTAATTTTAGAGCGGGTCAACCCTTCTGTCCTGGCGCGAGTCAAACAGACTGACAACGGTTATCGAGCCGTCCCTCTGGATGACCGACTGCTCTTTGAACTTGACCTCCAACCGAATGACGAAACCTTAGCGCAGGCGGTTGAGAATCTGGTTCATGTTGAAGTATTACGCTACCCCTTAGGACACTACCCTCCGCTTGGTCGGGTTGCCCGTATCCTAGGCACTGACGCTGAAGACGCGGCTGATACCGATATCGTTTGCTGTAAGCATGATTTACGCCGCAACTTCCCGGAAGACATCCTCAAAGCCGCTGACTCACTCCCCAAACAGCTACGCAAGGCGGATTTAAAGAAACGTCTCGATTTGCGATCGCTGCTCACAATTACGATTGAGGATAATTCAGAAATCGGTAATTCTGGGCTTGTTGAAAACGCTTTTACTTTGGAAGAAACGGAAACGGGATGGCAGCTAGGTGTCCACATCGCTGATGTCGCTAGCTTTGTTAAGCCTGACTCGCCGTTGGATAAAGAAGCGAGAAAACGCGGCACTGCTGTTTATCTAGGAGATACGTTGCTGCCGTTGCTGCCTGAAGCGGTTGAGCGTCTTTGTTCTTTGGTTCCCGGTGAAGACCGCTTAGCAATTTCTGTACTCCTGACCCTTGATGAGACAGGTCAACTCGTAGAGTTTGAAATTCGACCTTCAGTCATTCAGGTCAACCATCAGCTAACTTACGAGCAAGCCCAGTTAATTTTGGTACAGCATCAGGAGGCAAACTCAGAGGTAAGCGATGCTGCTGAGATGCTCAACCAGCTATTTTTTACGATCAGTCCTGCTCTAAAAGCCCAGCGACAGCAACGGGGGGCATTTGAATTCAGTATCACTGACAATCAGTACCCCTACCCTTATAAAGATGAAGGAAGACTGGGAGCGTTAGTGGCTTCCTCCTCATTGCCAGTGCGATCGCTTTTAGCTGAATTAGCCGTATTAGCGAATCAAACTGTCGCCTCTCATTTACACGCCTTAGCCTTGCCAGGGATTTACTGCGTACAATCTCCACCCGATGCCGATGAGCTTCAGGACTTGATCAAGCTGGGCAACAATCTCCAGCTAGATATGCAGCTAGAGCAGGAGGAAGAGGTTATACCTCAGGACTACCAACGCTTTACCCAACTGTTTGCCAAATCAACCGCGCCCAAAGTGTTGACCTACTTATTGCAGTCAACTCTAAAGCCAGTGGGCTACAGCTCTAAACCGGGATTTCACTTTGGTCTAGCGTTAGATAGTGGCTATACCCACGCTTGTTCGCCCCTGAGGCGCTATGCCGATTTGTTTGTGCAACGGGTGCTACTGGAAATGTTTGACCAAGGACGCGATCGCCGTTCTACCCGTTCCAAAGATCGCGTTACACTCACCCATAGCAGCAGCCACGGTAACGTCAACTGGAATGTTTTACCACCAGAGACGCAGCAAGAGTTGGAAACTCAAGCGACAACCCTGGTTCCCCATCTCAATGACCGTGAGAAGCTTACGGCTGATGCGGAGATTGATTTGCAGGGCTTAAAGAAAGCTGAGCAGATGAAAGAGCGCACAGGGGATGTCTTCAGTGGCTTGATTACTGGGGTGCAGTCCTACGGCTTCTTTGTTGAAATTGAAGACTTGCTCGTAGAAGGACTCGTTCACGTCAGCTCTCTTAAAGATGACTGGTATGAGTATCGCTCTCGCCACGCCTGTTTGGTCGGGCGCAAAAACCGCACCGCTTATCGACTAGGCGATCGCGTTGAAGTCCAAGTGAAGAGCGTTGATTACTATCGCCAGCAAATCGACCTCGTAACCGTTGGTGGCGGTAGCATTGCCCGCAAGGAAGATTTAGAAGAGTAAGTCATTTGTCATATTGGTCACTCCTCCAACGCCAGTTGTTAGTTGTTAAACAGCTACCCCTCTAACAACTAACAACTAATAACCAACAACTAACGATAAATGACAACAGACAACGGACAACAGACTAAACCCCTAATTTTAGGTGTTACGGGTGCTTCTGGCTTAATTTATGCGGTGAGAACCTTAAAGTTTCTCTTAGAGGCTGACTATACCATTGACCTTGTGGCCTCGAAATCAGCCTACATGGTGTGGCAAGCCGAGGATAACATTCGGATGCCACCAGAACCTGACCAACAGGAACAATTTTGGCGTCAACAAGCTGGAGTGCCTACAGGCGGCAAACTAAGTTGTCATCGCTGGGGGGATGTCGGAGCGGCGATCGCTAGCGGCTCTTTCCGGACGCTAGGGATGGTGATTATTCCTTGTAGTATGAGTACCGTAGCAAAAATTGCCACAGGTTTAAGTTCTGACCTGCTAGAACGCGCAGCCGATGTTCAACTCAAAGAAGGGCGAAATCTGGTTCTTGTCCCTCGTGAGACTCCCTTGAGCGTGATTCACCTCCGCAACCTCACCACGCTGGCAGAAGCAGGGGTAAGAATTGTTCCTGCTATCCCCGCTTGGTATCACCATCCTCAAACGATTGAAGATTTAGTGGATTTTGTTGTGGCGCGGGCTTTAGATCAGTTGGATATTGACTGTATTCCAATTAATCGTTGGCAGGGACATTGAGGAGTTGTGGGTGATGAGTGGGGATTAAAGCAGTACCCTAGAGTTAGAATCCAACTTCTAGCATTTTCTCAAGAAAGCAATCGCTGGCACCTTCCTAACTCAACTCAAAGCTCATAACTCTTAAAATGCCTGTAATTCGGATTGTACTGCTATTGTCACTGGTGGGCGGACTAACCTTGTTTGCCTTTTCCAATTTGTCGCCAGTACTGCCGCTTGTGTTTTTGGGGGTGACAACGCCTGCCCAGCCATTAGCCACATGGATTGGAGGAGCATTTGCGGCTGGAGTGGCAACTAGTTTTTTCCTGCAACTGTTGAACTCTCTTGTCAGAGGTTCTTCACCTCGGCGTGTGGCAGAACGCACTGAGGTACCGCCCCGAAGCCGTTCTTTTTCGCGGGAAACTCCAGAACCAGAACCGGAGACTCAAACTCGCTACAGCCCACCCCCACCCCCTCCTGAAACACCAACTAGTAGAAGCGAGTCATCGGATTGGGAAGAGGGTATTGATGAGGACTGGGATTTTGATGAAGAGCCAGCCGCATCAACTTCAGTAAACCAAGAGGCGAGTCGTAATTACTCCAGAAGTACCCCACAAGGCGATCGCACAAATTATGAAGTGAAGCAAGAGCCAAAATCTAGTTCCCAAGCGGGTTCTGTCTACTCCTACAGCTACCGGGATGAAAACGAGTCAGGTGTGGGCAGATCTGATGCGGTTTATGATGCCAACTATCGGGTGATTACGCCACCCTTTCAAAAACCCGTTGAACCGGAAGACGATGAAGAGGATTGGGGTTTTGAAGATGATGAGGAGTTTGATGATGATGAGCGAGATCCGAGACGGCGCTAGCGAAGCCCTACTGATTCCATTCTATTTTTCATCCTTCGCCTATAGTTGTTGCGACTGAAACCATTAGCAAAAATCGCTAACTTCCCTAAATCAAGTGGCAGCTTCCAATAGGAGCAGTATTCAAACGGAATTGATCTGGCTCCTGATTGTGATTACAAAATCTATGAGTGCAGGAGTTCACGAGACTGTTGCTTTACCAAGCCTGCCATAGCTGCTTGCTGTAAGCTCATAAAAGCCCTTAAATCTTCCCGGTCATACTTTTTAGCCAGCATTTGTCGCAATTGCTCCTCTGCCTCTATCGTCAAATACCCGGTAGCAATTGCCTGTTGGACAACGTTACGAATCATGAGCATATGCTTTGTCACCCTATATTGACAACAGTTATGGAACGTTAAGTCTTAGAAGTTGTTAAGGAGCTTGACGGTAAACATTGACCGTCCTCTAGAAGAGTAGCCCCCTCAGTGGCAGAAGCCTCAAAACAATAGACGCTCAATAACTTCATCTCTAGTACTTGTCGCAAGCTATGATGAATTTTATGCAAAGCTCATATCAAGTATAGATGAAGTATTGCTGAAGCTTAGCATAACCAAAGTAGGCACTCTCTAGCAGCTAACCAACGTTAGCAAATTCGTTATGATGTCCCTGTTACTTTGTTAGAGTGAATCGTTAACAATCTGGTATTTGACAACCTGGCAAGCCAATGGCATCTACTGATGAGCAGCTTGAAGCGAACTTTACAGAAGCGGCAAACAACTGGAATCTGGAAAAGCTCTATGTAGACCTTGCCGTTGCTAAGGGTAGGGGTCTAACACCAGTTGAAAAGAAATTTTTGAGAGGATTGCTTTGTGGCTACAGCCCTGCGGAGATTGCCGCTCAAGTATACAAAAGTGGTAGTAGCAGCGCGGTAAGGGTTTATTTATCCAATGGGCTGTACAAATACATTCAGGACTTGCTGCTTCAACAGGGCGGGTCGGGGATGGCGATTAAGAACTGGAGCCGCATCACGAATCTGCTGGAGAAAGCTGGTTATAAGCTACCCTATGGTCAACAAGCTGTAGCTGATTACCAACCTGAATCTCCTCAACCCTCAACTAAGGTTAGTCAGGCGATTGATAAGCATCAGGAGTGGCAGGCAGGGATTGCGGTTGAAGTCTTCTATGGACGCCAGAAGGAACTGACTCAGCTAAATGAGTGGATTGTTGAAGAGGGCTGTCGCTTAATTGCGATTTTGGGGATGGGAGGGATTGGAAAAACTGTTCTGGCTACCAAGCTAGCCGAACAAGCAGCCCCGCAGTTTGAGTCTTTGATTTGGCGCAGCCTTCGGTCATCTCCACGACTAGAAGACTTCTTGGAAGACCTTGTTCAATCGCTTGGTGAACAACAGCCTATCAGTCTACCCATCACAGTGGGAGGGAAAATTTCCTGGTTGATGGCGTATTTGCGATCGCATCGGTGTTTACTTGTTTTAGATCAGGTGGAAGCAATTTTGCGCCCTCACGAATTCGCTGGAGGGTATTGTGAAGGCTATGAAGACTATGGGCAACTCTTTGCGCGTCTGGGAGAAGAATGCCACAAAAGCTGTTGTGTAGTTACTAGTCGAGAAAAACCAAAAGACATTGCAATTCTTGCAGGAACAAAACTACCTATTCGCACATTCCAATTAGATGGCTTAAATACGGAAGAATGTATCAAGCTTTTTCAAATCAAATGTCAATCTGGTTTAGAGCCTGAACAGGAGTCAATTGTTAGGCTTTACGCCAATAATCCATTACTCATCAAAATTGCTGCAACGACGATTCAAGATATCTTTGATGGGGATGTTACAGAATTTTTGGCAGAAGGTACGATTGTTTTTGGTGATATCCGCGAACTATTAGACCAGCAATTCAATCGCCTTTCGCCTATAGAAAAGCAACTGATGTATGGATTGGCGATAGAGCCACGCTTGGAGATGTTACCTGTAGGGTCAGAGGCGCTTGTACCAGGTATGTCAAAGTGGCAGAGGTTAGAAGCGTTGGAGTCCTTGCAAAGGCGATCGCTTATTGAAAGAAAGTCCACTAGCTTTACACAATCCCCTCTCCTTAAAGTCTATGTCATTCAAAAATTAACTGACCAAATGGTACAAGAGATGAGTGCAAAGGAAGTTGCCTTGCTCGTTGGGCGTACTCTCACAAGTTTGCTATTCAACGACAACCAGAGTAAACCAGCGGCAACAAATCAAAATGGAACCTTAACAAGCTTAGCCGCAACGAATGAGGATGTAGTACCAAAAAGCTGATTAATTCATAGATAGCCAGGTTTAGCTAACAACTAAAAACTAATAACCTCTTGATTGTGAACAACTTATTACAAGGACTCAACGTTTTTATCATTGGCATGATGGGTGCCGGAAAAACAACGGTAGGACAGCTACTAGCCAATAAGCTAGGCTACCAATTTTTTGATACAGATGTCTTGATTGAGAAAGTTGCCCGTAAAACGATTAATGAGATTTTTGCTGATGATGGTGAAGATGCCTTTCGGCAGTTGGAATCTCAAGTCCTATCGGAATTATCGGCTCATACTAAGTTGGCAATTGCTACAGGTGGTGGCATCGTACTGCGACACTTAAACTGGAGTTATTTACATCACGGCTTGATTGTCTGGCTAGATGCACCCGTAGAAGTATTGGTTGAGCGTCTCCAAAACGATACAAGTCGCCCTCTTCTGCAAGATGCGAATCCGGCACAAGCTCTACAAACACTCCTTAACCAGCGGAATCTCCTCTATGCTGAAGCCGACCTCCACATCCCAGTAAGCGCTACTGAGACACCAGAACAGATTGCAGATGCGATTATTGCCAAGATTCCCACGGTACTGAAATCACTACCGGCTGACTCATCTAACCCAAATAACTGAGTTTTGGTATTAATACAGTTAACCCTGATACTGAAGTAAGAATACCTTCTCGGCGTATTCTATGTGTCTGGGTTTACTACTGAGGAAAGCCCCAAAGCTAAGCCGCATAAATAGCACAACGAATTCCTGTTTTAGCAGTCAAGTTTCATCGTGATGAAACGCTTAGAGGGAGTGGCATCAATAAGGAGGATAAAAAAGCAATGAAGCATCGTTTAATCAATGCTCTTGTTGTTGCTCTAGTAGACTTCGGCGGAAGTCTACCTGCCATTATGCCGCCAAAGCCTTACCC
>NZ_JCACKQ010000045.1:0-53095 GCF_059505465.1 Symplocastrum torsivum
GCTCACACCCAACTTATTTGGGGCAGTATTTCCTTAAGTTGACACCAATGACAGCTGTGCGCCCCTACTAGGTATGGGGCTTGTGCGTAAGTCCTAAATTAGTAACAATACTTCTTGTTACTATTTGCTTTAGGATGCTCTTTACCCATTCGCATGGTTCCGATCAGGGTTGAAACATATACGCAGCGTTTTACTTTGTCGCTGTTATTCGCTACTAGGGTTAGCTGTCCTAGTTGTCCGTTGGTGTTGCCGATGTAGTTAAACTGGACTCGCTGGATGCCATTTCTTTTGTCTTTGTGGAACGTCGTCTCTGGGCGATAGAGGCGGATGTGTGAGTCTAGATTCTGCCAAATGGCGTTAGCAGGGCTTACACTTTTGGGATGAACTGCCCACTGAACAACTGGCTTGTCGTCAACTGTTACTTCCCGAACACTAAATTGCCAGGTTACCTTTTCTAGTACTGCTTGGCTTTTTGCTTCCTGCATACCTCGATAAACTTGGTGTTGGGCAGTATTGAGGCGTTGACGGTTAACGAAGCCAATCCAAGTTGGGGAAGCGATCGCACATAATATTCCTATCATTGTTACTGCAATAATGATTTCGAGTAGTGTAAATCCAGCGTTGTTGGAGTAGTGAGCCTTCAGTCGCATCTAAAATCACCCTGATATTCAGCGTTTTACGTGATACCTGATGTATCTGATTTAATTCGATTGGTTAAAGAAAAAAAATCGTAAAAAGGCTGAATAATAAAAAACCCCAACTTCTTAAAGTCAGGGTTTTCTCGGATGTATTTTAAGGATGAATTGTTTATGGATCTGGACAACCTTGAGGATTAGTGCCCCCATTGTCATCTCTTCTCCCTTTTGTTAAATCCCCTAAAAGTGTTGTGATTTTAACGCAACGCTTCGTTGAGGGAATTGGATTTGCACCTTGAGGTGCAGCAACGGTAATCGTTATCGGAGGCTCTGAATCCCTTGGTAGAACCCCCATATAGTCAAACGTAATAATCTTATAATCTTGGTGTAAGGGTAAAGGTCCATTATTTTCACTTGCCAGGTTCGTATAAAGCATAATCTGCCCTGGCTTAATCTCTAAGTCCCCACCCAAATTTTTCCAGCTAATATCATCAAGGTTACCAGGGTTGATATAAGAAGAAGTCCCATTGGCATCTACAGCTTTAGTTGGGTAAACAGCTATCTGCGGAACTGCATTAAGACTTCTAAAGGCGACGCTGTAGCTAACTTTTTTATTCTTCGCCTGACTTTGGGCTTCCTGTATGGATCTCAATAGAACATCACTAGCAGCATTCACCCGGCGCTGACTCACGAAGCCTAACCAACCAGGAGCAGCAATTGTGGCAAGAACACCGATAATCAACACTACAACGAGCATCTCAATCAGGGTATATCCAGCAGCGCCTTTAGGAGAATGTCTTTTGATAGCTATTTTTTTTAAGTCGAGAAACTGTTTAAATTTCAACAATGAATCTAGATTTTCCATAATTCCCCCAGGTTTCTTTCTGCCTTTAGCCGTTGTTAAACTAAAACGTCAAGAACTTACGGACTTGAATTTACATTAAGTAACCCGCTTCCTTGAGCCTGAATACTTGCTCTGGGAAAATAAGAAGATTGGTTGGCAGCATAGACTGGGGGCGGATTTTTGGGTCTAATGCGAGCCAATGCGTTCCCTCTGATAAAGACTTGTGCTACCGTTTGGTCAGTGCTAACACAAGCGTAAAAGCTATCAATTGGGAATCCAGCGCCAACAGTTGCAGGATCAGGAACTTGTCGGTTTAGATAAGGCGTAGTTTCATTTGGTCGTGGGTTTGGTGAACAAGCAGGTTGAGTGGCTATAGAAGAGCCTGGGGTTTGGTCGATATAATCAATCAGTGTCACAAACTGCGTGTCGCCGTAGTTATAGCTAGCTGAGCGTTGAGCCCTTGTCCAATTAATATTCGTCGGCCAGATAGTTAATTGCTCCTCTAATGAACCAGCTTGTTCAAGGAGTTGCTCAATCGGTACAAGACCGTCGCTTGCCTCATAACCAGCAATAAGTGGGGTTCTATTAGTGCTAGGGTTAGGATTATTAACGTTATATAAAGCATCTTTCAGCTCGATTCGACTAATTCGAGTAGTACAAGACCAGGAAGAGTTGATACAGTTAGCGTCTTTGATTAAGTAGTAGCCAACAAGCGAGTAGACAAAGCCATCATCGCAGTTATTACCAGGGTCATTGTTGGCACACTGAGCTATATTGCTACCGCTAAGCGGGACAGAATTTGGTAAAAACTCGCGTTTCCAAAAAACAAGTACTGGTTCGCCCTGAGCACCTGGATTAGCGACTGCAACACTTGGTAGTCGAGCTTCAATTGCACTCAGTCCCGCACCATCATAGATGAAGAATGCCTGATCTAAATCTCTCGCAATGTAGTCAAGGGCAGCTTGGATTTCTTGTTCAGACGTTGCCTTGGCTTGTTCTTTGCGGTCTGTGTCCATCATGTTAATCACTAACCCCAATAAAGGTGTAATGATTAAAGAGGTCATGATTATACCAACTAGCAGTTCAATCAGGGTAAAACCGCCAGTTTTATGATGGGGTGGAGAGTTTTTTAACTTATGAGTTCTAAAAGATTTAAGTAGTCTCATCATAATGTGGTTTACCCTTTAGCTCATAACCCTTGAGCTATTGAAATTAAACTGAATATTGAGTGCATCCCATGTCATGAGGACATTTTAGTCAGTAGGTGATTTGCCATTAGAAGAGTACTCTTGCTGATACTATTCATCTTTGTTACAAGCGGGCAAACATACTGAAGCTTACTGCGAGATTATTTCTTATTGACAACCCCCTAAGCGATCGCAAAAATCCTTATATTGCTTTTCTGGAGGGGCTTCAGGATCAGGTCTAGCCTGAACCTCTGTAGTCATCTCTACTAATGGCGCTCTATACTCACCCGTTCCACCTGTATTTGTCCTTACTTTTCTCCCTACCTCCTGGGTCGTCTGGAAGTCAGTGTTACCATTAAACGCCGCTGCTCTATAAACCCTAACGCCTAGAAGATAGCCCTTACTACCATCATCCGTTGGATCAGTAGTGCGACTGCGGAATGCCTGAACGATCAAGTCGGTGGTACTCCTATTGCTACAGGCACCATCACCATCAAAGTCAGCACAATACAAGCTCAACCGTGGCTGATTTATACAGTAAGGGAAGGCTTGACGTGTTGAGCGGCAGTTTATATCTGTAATCGTTATTCCTTGAGGCGGTGCGGCTGTGCCGGAGAACAAGCCTCTTTTGGGATTGAAGGTCTTATTTCCAAGGGGATCATCTACCTCGTCAAGAACTATCACGCGCTCAGGAGTAGCGACCTTCCCAGAGCGGACTCCATCAATGTAGGTTCTTGCAGCTTGGGTTGCCTGTTCCACCCGACGCGCCTGTAGACGGGTGGCTACTGAGAGGGTAATCACTGGTGCGATGCCAACGAGTAGAGCCGTCACAATCAGAATCGCAAGTAAACCCTCAATAATTGTGAAACCCGATTGCGTTGATGGCGGTGAAAGTCGTTTGAGTTGGTGTTTCAGCATCAGCTATCATCCCCCTGTTGCTTAGTTAATTGTATTCGGGTCCAGGCGCCCCGGCTTGACAAGAGGCGGGGCGTAGTGATTCGTCAGCAAGCGCCCAGCGATAACTACCGTTTCTTTCCTGAGCAGCACACAGCAAGCCTCGAACCCAGGGGTCATCCCGACTAACTTCTCGGAAGAACTCATTCGGAGTTCCAGCTTCAGGGAGCGCAATCCGTCTGGAGAACAAGTCAGGTGTCTGTTTCAAAAGACCAACATCATAACCCCACGCACGGGTTGGTGGTTGGTAGAAAGGTGCTTTAAATCGCGCTGACGCTTCCTTATATTGGTAGCCTACTGGATCTGGATTTACATCAGGTGGGCTGTACTGCATGTAAAGGGGACGAGGAGTACCGTCAAAGAACAGGGAGTTATCTTGATCTACGAGGTCTACTGTATCAAAGGGACCTGTAGCATATTGACTCTTGGTGTACTGAATCAAACTACCCTTAATCGTTGCTGTGAACCCAAACCAATTTTCTATGAAACGTGGGAAGTTGTGCAAACCACCGTTATTCTCACCGCCACCATTGGGGTATGGTCTTACCGGAGTATCACCCATTACTACTACAGCGTTATAGTCAGTATCTGCCGCTCTTTGCAGCCATTGCCTTGCTCCCGGACCATTAGCAACGCTATTGCTCCTAAAAACGGTGTCGAGGTTGTTACTTGGTTCTCCTGAGGGAGAGTGTAGCTGTAAAACAGGTACTAACAGGGGCTGAGCCGTAGTCGTCAGAGCGGTCATCGAGCCGGAGCTTGGCTGTATAAAACTATAACTAGGACGACCAGGCTTACCAAATCCTAGGATACGTCCTCCTTTGATAGATGCTCCCCCTCGTACTCCCCTTATTTTGATATAACCTGCGGTACGACCAATGAAGTTGCCTGCCAATTTTGCAGTGGGAAAAGTGCTTCTGATTTCCATATCCTGTTTGGCAACCCAAAATATATTATTTGGATCAACTCCATCCAGAGTCAGTACCACATTTGTCAATAACATTGGTGTGAATCTTTGACCTCGGATTACAAAGATAGGGTCTGACTGATTGCCTCTCGCGAGGGTAACATTTCCTGTTATTGCATTTAGTCGCACATCAAGAAAATTGACCTTGGCGGTTGCCTCAATAGGAGCAGTAGAATCAAAATCCCTTACCGTTACTTTGAAAACATTAGAATCTAGGGCATCAGGGGTATTCGCTATCGCGTTACTAGTCAGAGCTGCCCACATTTGTTGAATTTTCTGTCTTACTGCTGCTGGGCAAGGAGGACCACTAAATGAAGGAACCGTATAGTTTTTTGAGCTACGACCCTGAATACACACTGAATAGTCTGAAGGGTCTTCGAGGCTGTCGCCGTTTAATACACTCGAACCGCTAAAGGCGCCGGGATTTATAGCTGCTAGCTCTTCTGGGAATTTAGGAGTCCCCGGTAAGAGCATCTGCCTTTCAGTCGCAACTGTTTCTGGATCGTCAGGCAGGTAGTACAGGAGATTGTTCTTGTTGTAGCTCTCGTTGGTAACAGGAGCCGATGGGTTATTAGGGATGCTTGTCGTCCAGAACCAGAGAGCATTGGGTCTATCAGCAGGTGCATTATCAGTACCATACACAAGTGGGGTACCGCCTCGGTCTAGTGGTTTAGCTGTGCGATTAGTCTCAGATGCCAGTACTAATTGCCCAAAATCATCTCTTTCAAATGCAACTCGGCGGGGGTAATCACGATTTGGAATAGTTGGGGGATCTTCTGCGGCTGTAGTTCCAGCTTCCGGACCATTATTCCATTTTGGTCCACACTCAGACACAGGTAACTTCGTGCAGATTTCCATCTTGTACGCAGGGAATCCTACTCGGCGTTGAATCGGTGTTACCCCATTCATTACATAGGAACTTCCTTCCGTCAGTCCGTCCTGTGCTGGGAACTCAGTATCGCTTGCTCCAAGGAGTTTGATTGGATAGGTTTGAACAGTACCTCCCACATCTGTATATAGGTAATTGGTGCCAAAACCATTCCACCAGAAGCCATTCTTCAGACGAGATTCTACAGCCAAGTTGCCTGCATTGTTGTTGAAGTCATAGTTTCCTTCCTCACGGAAGCCATCTCTGAAGTTGTTAGACAGCAGCGTTATGGCATCAGAAAGAACTCTTGCTGCTCTCCACTGATCTCCAGGATTACAGTTGGGGTTTGAACCGTTACGACAAGCAAAGTTGGGGTTTGTTTGAATTCCACCGCCGTTTCCACGGGTATAAAAATTGTCGTAGTTAGGAGTCAACTGAGCATTAAACTCTTCTACAGCGGTTGTTGTGCCAAATCTGTAGTGACGATTAAAGTCTCCTTTGATGTAAACAGGTAGATTTGAAGCGAGAATTAAACCTTTTTCTGCCGCTAAGTTATTATTAACAGCTCCCCGCGATAATCTTCCGCCATTATTTCCACTACTCCAAAGACGGATTCCATTGGGACGGCGGCTTGGGTCTAACTTGAAGTCTGTAGCTGAAGAGCCACCATCTGTTCGCGTAGTGAGATTGCGATCAGTAATATCGGGTAGCGCATCATCTCGACTAGCATAAATAATGCCGCTAAGGGGCAGGAGATACTCAGTTTCGCCATCTGGATTAGTGTTATATGCTGTAGTTCTGAGTTGCTCTAGGTCAATCTCCGTAACCCGAATTTCTAAGGGCTGACGCTCTTCAATCGGCAGACTGTATTCAGCGGGAGTTGGATTTTTAGCAGTATTAACAGGGGAATTTAATGTCGCTTGAGTCGCAATCTTTATTTGTTCTGGATCGGCGATCAGCACTTTGCTAGTTGTGAGGTCTATCCCGATCGTCTTACGAGAAATTTGTGTGTTTGTAGCTTGAAAGGTAAGCCCATTAGGATCAAACTCAACATCTGGTTTATGCAGGGTCTTAACTTGTCTTGCATCTAAGAAAGCTCTTTCTCTGATTGCACCATTTGGAACTATTCCAGGTACAGGACTTTGTGGCGCAGCCAGAATCGCAAAAGCGCAATTCGCGGCATCAATGGCAGCCTTTTGCTCAAGGGAAAGAGCGCCAAGCCCACCTCTGTCAAATGCCTCAATCGCGTCCTTCAACGGTTTGTTCGCCCAGCGCCCATCCGGGAAAACCATATACGCCTGTCTTCTCAGTGCGTCGGTTACATCTCTTGCCGGAACCCCGTAGTTGATTCCATTATTGGACGCTCCTTCAGGTATTCCATTAGTAACATCAACTATGTCGGAATTTGTAGCTGTGGTCGGGTTAGTCGGGTCGTAATAACTGCTAATGCAGGCAATTGGCTCGTCGCCGTCGCCGTTGGTGTAGTGATAAACGACCGTCGCCCTCATTTGCAGATCGCCATTGAATACTTCAGTCGGCTCAATCGTAGTACTTTGATCTACGTCTATCTCCTGGTACATGGGCATCGTATCTGGCCATACTACCGTAACAAGCGTTGGATCTACTATTTCGGCATTAAGGGCTTGTAACTGTGTCGGGGTAACAGGGGGTTCAGGTAAGAATGATCGCGCATTTGCTGGGACTACTTGGTTCTGTATGTCTTGGCTGGTTAGACGCACACCAGTACTAACACCATCTACATAAATTCCTGCACCTGTGACTACGCGCAAGCCACCAGCGAGTTCTTCATCCCCAGGCACATTGTTCGGGTCGGCTGCTGCTTTCTCCCAGAAGCCATTGCGAGAGGTATCACCCAAATCGTCCAGAATTTTCGCTTGGCTTTCCCGTCCACGAGCGCTGCCATCTATGTAGTTCCCAGCTCCAGGCTGTTCCTCTCCTGGCTCGGCATAGGTAGGGGTACCATAGTCCTTCAACCAGCGGACTGGTAAACCATTACCAACTAAAATGCGATCGCCTATTTCGTCCTCTATTTTCTCGCCCGTAACGTTATTCGGGTTAGTTTGCTCCAGCTCGTTAACTTTCAGCGGTAAAGGATCAGTATTGAGGTCACTAACGTCCATCCACGCCTCAGGAGCCTTAATCGTTCCACCTGCAAAAACTGTGTTTGCATCCACTCCATTCAAAGCCAGATCTGGTTGATCAATCGGAACTTCAGCATAAGGAACGCGGCGGATACGTTCTTTAAAATAAACTGTTATTACTTGCTCAAGAAGATTACGGGCTTCAGCATCTGATAGAGCTAGATTCGGATCAGTGGGGTATTTGTCTTGGAACTTCTCAGGAATCTCTGGGGGGAATCCAGCAACGCCTTGAACCCTAGCAACTGTTGGTGCCTGTCCAGAATAGGCTGCATCATAGGCATCCATCGCCGCTGTCACCAACACGCTCAGGCGTTGAGCATAGGCGTTGGTATTATAAGCAACCTCTCTAGGCGGACTGTTTGTTGTTACATTGCCAGTGTTAACAAATCTAGTATTACCTGGTACGTCATAGATTTGTCTCGGTTCTTTAAATAGATGAACATTTACGCTGTTGTTCCCTTGATTTTCTGGATTGCTAGCACCCGCTATACCGTTGGCTGAGACATTACCTCCAACAATAATTTTGGCGTTCTCTGCCTTATAGAAGCATGACCAGGGGCTACTAACCTGGTAAAACGTAATATCACCAAAGCCACTGCCAAGCATTAAGTTGGCATTAGCTTGTACTCGACCATTGAGTTTGAAGCCACCTCCCTGATCGGGGACATCCGTTATTATCAAGTCATCTTCGTACCACACAGCATTGTTATCGAGAGCCAGTCGTGCCTGGTCTTGCTGCATCTCTAGAGCCGAAAATCCTCTATTACCTACATAGGGTTCAAATCTAGTACCAGGGATGTTAGGGTTGTACCCATTGGCATCTAGATCAGCCTTCTGCTGTGCAGTAATTGGAACAGTTGCCACATAGGTAAAGAAAGCTTTTTTGAGCTGACCGCCGCTTTGTACCCAACCATTCTCCTCACCGGCAGCACCTCCGTTCCCAGCAAGACACACATTGCTAGCTCCTGTATCTTGAGGTCTGGTTCTTGCTTCTAAAATACCTCTGGTTCGCGGGTCTTCACCAGGAGCGGGAACCGGCACACGGAAATAGATACCGTAGAGGGTAAAACTATCGAATAAGCCATTGTTATCAGTATCAACGGGAAACTTCCAAGCTGTTCTTAGCTTTTCATTGTCTTCAATACCATTCGCGTTGTCCAAGTCAGCTACCAGCTTTAGCTGAGTCTCATCACCAAAGGTATATTCATCATCTTCAAAAACCCTAGCAATATCATCATCAGCAGGAGTATTTCCTGGAAGTTCTGTTTCAGCAGCAGAAAATAAGCGATTCAACTTCGCTCTGGCACGGTCAAGTGCTGGGGCTGCCGCATTCAAAACGACTTCATTCACCCGATAATTACTAGCATTTTTGCTTCGGTCAAAAGAGCGAAACAAAATTGCTGTAGTCAGCAATGTCACCACCAGAACCACCATGACAACTGTTGGCAGCACAAAACCTGCTTGGTTTGAGCGTCTCCGGCGCTGCCGCCCTAACGAACTCCGTAAAAGCCAACTGATAAATGTCTTAGTAATGGCATTAAAAAAACGCCAAATGCTTTTGAATAAACGTTGGATAAAATTACTTGGCTTCTTGCGAGTTGACATGGTGACTTTCCTGTCAAACCTTAAATAATTTTTGAGTGAACTTGAGAACAATGCCCCCGCCTTAAGCGGTTTGGCGAAGTTGAGTAACGGCTTACAAGCTTGAATTAATGAGTTGTTTTAGCGTTTACAGAAACTCGTCATCAGCTAGACAGGAAACAAATTTCTCTGTTTAGTTTTGGGTTGTGTTCAACCTTTGTTTAGACAATCCGGAGTAATAGTTACTCCCCATGTATGCTCTAACAGACGTGGAAAAGTTTCTTCTCCACAAAGAAAGATTCACAATTTCCCTCTGCTCAAGGGGTTGGACTCTGACACAACTCAACAACGAGCTTTGATTAAGCTAACTCACCCTATCCTACCCAGCTACTTTAGAAAACCTATCACTCTCTAAAAAATTTAATAGCACTTCCTGAGTCTTGCCCAGGCTACTCACTAGAGTATGAGATTCATTCTAAAAACCATAGCTCAGTCCATTTCAACTGAGGTCTTGCACCATTCTCAATGACGCTCATAATCCGCCCGGAGTTTAAACTCCGGGCTAATAGCTCAAGTCCACTTAAGTGGACTAAAACTCTTATCCAGTCGTTATCGGGTAGATGAGGTTGGAGCAATAATGACTTAAAGAAGGATTCGCTCAACTAGTATTGATTTAAGTCAATCCCAGCTTGCTTCGCCATTGCTTGCAAACCGTTCTTCTCCAATGTCTTGATTGCCTTGGTGGAAAGCCGTAACTTCACCCAACGATTACCTTGTGACCACCAAACCCGCTTCCACTGTAGGTTAACTTCCTGTAGTTTCTTAGTACGTCGGTGTGAGTGAGAGATGGCATAGGCATTGTTTGCTTTTTTGCCCGTTAGCTGACATTTGCGTGACATTGTTAACCTCCAGATTGTCTCCGTCATCTATCATATCTTGCTCGTCCGAAGAAAATAGGCAGGGGGAGGTGGGGCGATTGGAAGGAGCATCCCATTTTGGCAAAAGTACCTGGCGATTGAAAAGATACCGTTAGTCAAATTAGCGAAGGGTATGACCCCTCCCCAAACCCCTCCCCGAAGCGGAGAGGGGCTTCCGGACTCCCCCTTCCCTTCAAGGGAAGGGGGCTGGGGGGTTAGGTTTTCCGAATTCACCAACAACATCTTGAAAATTGCGGCTACAAAACCGTTCGCGTCAGCTCATTGAACGTCTCTAACGTGTAGTCAGGCGTGTGAGTACCTGATTCGAGCGCTCAACGAAAGCTTTCATGCTATCGGCATCGAAGCCTTTTTGAGCCATCAGTGCCAAGTCGTAGACGTGCTGGCAAATCAGGTTAGCGAGTTCACCCGAAGGAGACTGTCCGCTGCCTTGAACAATGCTTCCCTGGCTCAGTTCAGTTAAGTTCTGAATCAATGGGTGAGCTGTGTTCACGACTAAAATATGCTCTTCAGGAAACTGAGCAGATTGCTGCTGCATCAGTGCTGTCATTTCCTGGAGACGCCGCAGCGCTTCTGGTAAGAGGACAATCGCTGGTGGTGTGCCTTGGGGGTCATCAGACTTCAGCGCTTGGGTGCGGATGTTGACTTTTGGCTTGTTGAGGGCTTTCTCAAATATCTCTTTAATCAGTTCATTCCGAGTTTTGTTGGTCTTGGGGTCAACAATTTCTGCTGCCTTATCCTGGTCAATCAGGGTGTTATCCAAGTCTGAGTCCACCCGTGAGAATTTCACATCCGAGTACTCGCGCTCTAGGAAGCTGATGAAGTGGGTGTCGATGAAGGAGTCCATAAACAGGACTTCCAGACCTTGCTTTTTGTGCAGTTCTACATAGGTCGCTTGTGGCGCTTCATCAGTGCAGTAGAAGACTCGGTTTTCATTGCGCTCTTTGTTGCGCTCTAGATACTCTTTGAGGGTGGTGTATTGGGAATTGGGGAGTTGGGAGTTGGGAGTTGGGAGTTGAGATTCGCTGCTTGACGCTGAAGTTACATCTTGCCAAGCGTCTCCTTCTTCAGACTGCACCTGTACGGCTGGCGTTTCGGTGTTGCTGGCTTGTGCTACTTCCTTGTTCTCCTGCACTCCTGGTTGGTAGGTGGTGCGGTAGATGATGATGTCTTCGACTTGCTTTTTGAACTTGTCGTCGTTGAGGGAGCCAAATTTGACAAAGGTGCCTACATCTTGCCAGCTCTGAATGTATTCATCACGCTGCTCGTTGTAGAGGGATTTTAGGCGATCGCCTACTTTCTTGGCAATGAAGTCAGCAATCCGGCGCACTGTTCGGTCATTCGTCAGCGCACTACGAGACACGTTCAGGGGAATATCAGGGCTATCAATCACTCCCCGCAGTGGCATCAGAAACTTGGGAATCACTTCTTCGCAGTGGTCGCTGACAAACACCTGATTGCAGAACAGCTTGATGTTACCTTTGGTCACATCGACATCCGGCTTTAGCTTGGGGAAGTAGAGAATACCGTTAAGCAGGAAGGGATAGTCAGTATTCAAATGCACCCACAACAGCGGCTCATCCTGGAACGGGTAAAGGTAGCGGTAGAAGTCTAAATAATCTTCTTTTGTGAGGCTTTGTGGCGATTCCTTCCACAAGGCTCTTTGTCTATTAACTTGCTCACCATCGAGTTTGATGGGCACTGGCATAAAGTCGCAGTAAGCTGTGACCAACTGCTTAATCCGGATTGGTTCTAGATACTCCTGTTCCTCGTCTTGGAGGGTGAGCGTAACGGTAGTGCCTCGCTGAGTGCGGGAAGAGTCTTCTAGCTGAAACGCGGGTGAACCATCACAAGACCAATGAACCGCTTGTGCCCCCTGTTTGTAGGAGAGTGTATCAATTTCAACCTTACTCGCTACCATGAACGAGGAGTAGAAGCCTAGACCGAAGTGACCGATAATCTGTTGGTCTGCGTCTTTTTGGTATTTTTGGACAAATTCCTCGGCACTGGAGAAAGCAACTTGGTTAATGTACTTCTTTACCTCGTCAACGGTCATGCCGATGCCGTTATCGGAGATGGAGAGGGTCTTTTTGTCCTTATCAATGCTGATTTGAATTTCCGGGGCTTCCAGTTCTCCGTCTACCTCCCCGGCGAAAGAGACCATCTTCAATTTTTGGATGGCATCCACGGCGTTGGAAATCAGCTCCCGCAAGAAGATTTCGTGGTCGGTGTAGAGGGACTTCTTGATAATAGGGAAAATATTCTCAGTATGAATACTGATAGTGCCCTGTTCTAACATCGTCATGGGTGTCACTTAATCCTATCGAAGGTCTTTAAGACGATTCTGTGCGATCGCATGGGGTTTTGCTTCTCGGATTGCTCCCTAAGGGGGATTCGGATCTCCGTACTTGGGCGAAGATAACTTAACTTTTCTTGCTTTGTCGAAGCCTTCAAGTATGAGCGGGTTGCCTTACTCAGAGTTTCCACTCTACCCAATGACTATGCGCTCTTGCCTCATTTTCTAAATAAAAGCGATCGCACTTGACGCAAACGACCTCGCAACGCTGAGGGTCGCTGCTTTGTCGGTATGACACTGCTCTGTTTTGAATTAACCAAGCGCTGGTTGCGTTCGACGCATTGTTCTAAGGCACTTACCCAAGAATCAGATATCCCAGCAGCCATTGCTAACTGTAAGATTTCCTCAAAATAGGTGACTTGAGATTTTTTTGAGGTCTTGATGTCCAGAATCTGTTGGTTTGTGACATCTTGCTCAAAACATGTAGGTAAACCGATACCCATTACTCGGAAACCGAGAATAGTACGGATGCATTTTTCGCAGTGTCCGCAGTTGCGGTCTAGTTGTTCGCCTTCCCAACACACTCTTAGACCTTGCAAAGCGGCGGGAAAATGGGTAAGCTCCTGAATTTTCTCAATCCGCTTAAACGCTGTCCCGTCATGAATGATTTGAAAACCATTACTCGACAGTAATGGGTCAGTCAGGGGATTTGAACCCCAAGGTAGAAACAAAGATTGGTAGGTATAGGAACTGGGCAGCAAACCGACTGTGTAGCCTCCTCGTAACAACATCAGTGTCGAGGCAACTGCTGCACCAAAGACATCTTCCCAATCTTGACCTAGCTCCCGAAAGTTAGTTGCCATCGGGATGAGTTCTACGCCTAAGCTAGCTAGCATGGCTCTTGATTTTTCTGCTGCTCTCTCAAACACCTGTTGCTGTGCCAAGGGGATATCAAAACCATGAACCATCAAACCTGCTTGTAGATTGCGTGTCAGTCTGCCATAGTGACCATTTTTGTGGCGAAACACAGTAAAGCAGCTATCCACGCCACCTGAGAAAGCTGCGATCGCTTTTTCCTCAGGTGTAGTAATAGGTTGTTCACGCTCAACCTCTGCTTGAATCTCAATTTTTCGATACTTCTGAGGACACCAACAGATCCAAGCTGCCTGAAACTCCTCTAAATTCCGTAATAGTGAGGGCGAAACCTCGCCATGAACGACGACATCCGTTGACAGACTCATCGCCAGCATCAGCGTTGCTACGACGAAGGGGTCACAACTGGGGGAAATCAGAGAAGCGTATTTAGAAGGAACCCGATACCAAAGACGAGTTCGAGATTGATCATGATTCTCGATTGTGACACTGACAGTCGTTGAGTCGTTTGCCTCAATCGATTCTTCTAGCCAGAGATGAGTTTTACGCATGACAGTAAAATTATTGAAAAATATACACTTAAAAAGTAACCAAAATTGTTTAAATAATCGCTCTTGTTGAGTTGAGTAACTGCTTTCTTAAAGTTGGTTGACCGTTTACTTAGCTATTGTCGGTTGTCTTAATGGGTGACTGTTTTTCCAGAATCTTTCTTAACCGCCTTTAGTAAGGCTGAAGTCAATTGAGGTGGGAGAAGAATTGCTGCGACGATTTTAAGGCTCACAATTAGCATTAAACGCGATCGCCCCCTCAGTACAGCCGGATCATATTTAACACAGTGCCATAAACACCGAGCGGCTGCTAGAGCATTTTGTTGCCCTAGCGGGCCTGCTAGTCCTCTGAAAAGTAAATATTGGTATAGATTAGCTAGGCTACGTAATTTTAAGTATTGTAGAGACTCAGGAGCCTGATTAAATGCTCGTTCAATTACCTGCAAGCACTGGGTTTCTTGTCGAGAAAGATTGAAAGAGATTGAAGTTGTAGACAGACGATAGAGAATTTGCGATCGCGGTACTACCACAAAAGGATAACGAGCCGCTAAACGAATAAATAATTCCCAATCTTCAGGCCCAAATAAGGATTCATCAAACCCACCAACCTCTCTTAAGGCTTCCCGCCGAATTAAGGGATTAGAACCATTTTCTAAAAAATCATTTACCAACAGTTCTGAGTAAACATCTCCTGTTACCGTTAGATGGTTTCCAGGGTATAGAAATTGACCAAATTCATCAATATAATCAGTCCAGCTATAAGCGACAGCCGCTTGAGGGTTAGCTTGCAGTGCTTGTAACTGCGCCTCTAGCTTATCCGGTGTCCAAAGGTCATCAGAATCTAAAAAAGAAACATATTCACTAGTTGCCTTTGCCAATCCCCGGTTACGACTCGCCGACACACCTGCATTGGGATAGGAAAATACTCTCAATCTTGGGTCTTTGATGAAATCAACAACGTTTAATGTTGTGTCTTGGGAACCATCATTGATTACAATTAATTCAAAATCTGTAAAAGTTTGATTTAAGACAGATTCAATTGTCTCTTGAATTGTTTTTGAAGCGTTGTAAGCGGGAATAACCACAGAAATGACTGGCATATCTCTGCACCCAGGTTATCTACTAACGTGATTCTAAGTGATTGCGTTTAATCAGGGTGGTCAAGATACATCTAATTGCAAGTAACCCAGCAAGGTTGTAGTATTCGCTAATCCTTTAGCTTTAGCTAACAAGGCTTGAGCTTGTTGGGGTGGCAGTAAAGTCACTACCGCAATCTTAAACAATACTTTCAAGATGACACGCGATCGCAACAGTGCTGGATCGTTTTTGATCGAATTCCAAAGTAACCTAGCTGCTGTCAAGCCTCGTTGGCGCTCTAGTGGTTCCTCAAGTGCTTTAAAAGTAAGACCTTTATAGATATTAGCAAGGCTAGATTGTTTCAGGTATTGTAGAAATTCAGGAGCTTGACTAAAAGCTTGTTCAATCACTCGCAAGCTTGCTGCTTCCATCCTCAAAATATTAGCCGATGCTGAATTAGGAGATTGCCTGTATAACACTTGTGGAGATGGCACTGCAACAAAATGATAGCGTGCTGCTAGCCGTAACCACAAATCCCGATCTTCAGAAGGAGTCATCGACTCATCAAAGCCACCGACTTCTGCTATAGCTTGAGCGCGAATTAAAGGGTTAGAGCCGTTTTCAATAAAATCAATTAATAAAAGCTTTGCATAAACATCGCCACTAACACTGATGTGGCTGCCTCGGCGGGAAAAGTTACCTAATTCATCAATACACTTAGTCCAACTATAAGCTACAGCCGCTTGGGAATTATCTTGCAGTGCCCTCAATTGCGCCTCTAATTTATCAGGTGTCCAGAGGTCATCGGCATCAATAAACGAAATATATTCACCACAAGCGTGAGAAATCCCTCGGTTACGACTTGTTGCTTGACCAGCATTGGCGTAAGAAAAAGCTTTCAATCGAGGTTCTTGGATGCGCTCAACAATCTCTAACGTTGCATCTTGTGAGCCATCGTTAATGACAATTAACTCAAAATCTGTAAACGTTTGGTTTAAAACCGATTCAATCGTCTCTTGAATTGTTTTTTCCCCATTGTAAACTGGGATAATCACAGAGATGAGGGGCATAATCGCTTTGCTTCCTTAGGAAATTCCTCTTAATTTGGAAGGCTCTACTTGCATATAACCATGTAAAGCATTGATATTAGATAGATACTTCATTTTAGTTAGCACTTGAGCCTGTTGAGATGGTAATAAAACCATTACGGCAATTTTAAACAAAACTTTCCAGATTACTCGTGCCCGAAGTAGGGAAGGGTCAGTTCTGAAGGAATGCCAGAGCAATCTAGCTGCTGTTAAACCTCCCTGCCTCCCTGGAGTTCTTTCTAAAGCTCTAAAGGTAAGACCCTTGTAATTATTACTCAGGCTAGAGCGCTTCAGGTGTCGTAATGATTCCGGAGCTTGATTGAAGGCTTGTTCAATCACTCGCAAGCTTGATTTCTCCATCCTCAAAACATTAGTAGACTCCGAATTGGCACATTGTCTGTATAACACTTGTGGCGATTGCACAGCGACAAAATGATAGCGTGATGCTAACCGCAACCACAAATCCCTATCTTCAGAAGGGGTCATTGACTTATCAAATCCACCAACTTCAGTTAAAGCTTGCCGACGAATTAAGGGGTTAGAGCCACTTCCTATAAAATCAATCAATAAAAGCTTGGCGTAAACGTCGCCATTGACAGTCATGTAGCTACCTTGCTGTGAAGGTAAAGGTTGACTAAATTCATCAATATAGTTAGTCCAGCTATAAGCCACAGCCGCTTGGGAATTATCTTGCAGTGCCTTCAATTGCGCCTCTAGCTTATCTGGTGTCCAGAGGTCATCGGCATCAATAAACGAAATATATTCACCACAAGCATGGAAAATTCCCCTGTTACGGCTGGCAGCTTGACCAGCATTTGGATAAGAATATACTTTTATTCGAGGGTCTTGGATACGCTCAACAATCTCTAGCGTTGCGTCCTGTGAGCCATCGTTAATGATGATTAGCTCAAAGTCTGTAAACGTTTGGTTTAAAACTGATTCAATTGTCTCTTGAATTGTTTTTTCACCATTATAAACAGGAATAATTACCGAAATTAACGGCATATTAGTTCAGTTAAATTAGAATATTTTTATTAATTTAGAAGGGTTCAAGCCGCATATGTAATAGTATAATATGAAGATTAGATAGTCGTTTTGTTTTCCTGATTACTCTTTGAGCTAATTGAGGTGAAAGTAGAACTACAAGTACGATTGTTAACAATATTTTCCAGGTAACTCGCCTTCGCAGGAGCGAGGGATCATTGCTAGCAGCACTCCAGAGAAATGTTGCAGCTACTAAGGAACGCGATCGCGTGGGGAACCGTTCAAAGCACCTGAAAATGAGATACTTGTATAGATTAGCGAGGCTATGCTTTTTCAAGTGCTGTAGTGAGTTAGGAGCCTGAGTAAACGCCTGTTCAATCACTCGCGCACAGGCTGATGCCATGCGACAAAGATTGGCAGATTCGGAATTGGGAGATTGTCGATATAAGATGTGTGGGTATGGCACCGCGACAAAATGATAGCGTGCAGCCAACCGCAGCCACATATCCCAATCTTCAGCTGGGGGAAGTGACTCATCAAAGCTACCTGCTTCGATTAAAGCTTGCCGACGAATCAACGGGTTAGAGCCATTGTCTAAAAAATCACATAATAAGAGCTTTGGATAAACATCGCCACTGAGAGTACTGTGGCTAGCTTCACGTAAAAATTGCCCCGTTTCATCAATACAGTTACTCCAACTGTAAGCGACAGCAGCTTGAGGGTTGTCCTGAAGTGCTTTGAGTTGAGCCTCTAGCTTATTAGGAGTCCAGAGGTCATCCGCATCTAAAAAGGCGATGAATTCACCTGTGCTATGAGAAAACCCCCGGTTGCGACTCGCAGCTTGTCTGGCATTAGGGTAGGAAAACACCTTCAACCGAGGGTCTTGTATACTATTAACAACCTCTAAAGTTGCATCGTTCGAGCCATCGTCAATAACGATTATTTCAAAATCTTGAAAGCTTTGATTTAAGACAGATTCTATTGTTTCTCGAATCGTTTTCTCTCCGTTGTACACAGGGATAATTACTGAAATAAGTGGCATATCAGCTTAGCTCCATTAGGCGTATCATTTTAAGTCAAAAAAATATCCGTTTTGAAGTGCATCAGTAAATCCGCGTGGATATAGGGTAGAGGAGGAAAGTTATCAATTAGTCTCTGTGCCTTGTGGGGAGGGAGAAGAACCCACACAGCTACTCTAAAAAAGACTTGCCAGGTAGAGTACTGCTTGAGCGAAGCTAAATCATTTTTGATTAGTTGCCAGAGGAATCTGGCGGCTATTAAGCCTCGCTTTCGGTCTGCATAAGCGTCTAAGACTTTGAAGCTTAGATATCTATAAAGGTTAGCCATACTGTACTTTTTTAAGTATTGCAAGGATTCAGGCGCTTGATTAAATGCTCGTTCTAGGACTTTCAAGCAAGCTGTCTCCTGCCTAACAACATGAGCAGACATAGAATTAGCAGATACTCGGTATAAAATTTGAGGATGGGGTACAGCAACAAAAGAATACTGCGCCGCTAACCGCAGCAAGATATCCCAATCTTCAGCCGCAGGAAGTGATTCATCAAAACCGCCAACTTGAATTAAAGCCTGCCGACGAATCAACGGATTAGAGCCATTTTCCAAAAAATCAACTACTAAAAGCTTCGCATAAACATTACCATTGGCAGTAAGGTAGCCACCTCGACGTAAAAATTGACCGGATTCATCAATATAATTAGTCCAGCTATAAGCAACAGCCGCTTCGGGATTGTCTTGGAGTGCTTTGAGTTGAGTTTCTAGTTTATCAGGAGTCCAAAGGTCATCGGCATCTATGAATGAAATATATTCACCAACAGCATGAAAAGTTCCTCGATTACGACTTGCCGCTAGACCTGCATTAGGGTGAGAAAATACTTTTAATCGGGAGTCTTGGATGCTGGACACAACCTCCAAGGTTGAGTCTTGTGAACCATCATTGAGGATGATTAACTCAAAATCTCGAAATGTTTGAGTTAAGACAGATTCAATGGTCTCTCTAATCGTTTTTTCCCCATTGTAAACGGGAATGATTACAGAGATTAATGACATATTGTACTGCCTCTCTAGTTGTTGCTAAAAAGCTTAGGATGATGTCAATAGTTCTTGGATAGCAGTTGGCACTTGTGACGGCTCTTTGACAAATCTAGAGAATGGTATTTGAGAAGTCCAAGTTTTATAGAATGATTCGTTTTTGTAGTAGGAATTCGGCAGTAAGATATTGGGAATTCCTAATAAAAGGCAGAGAAGATGCCCATGTAAGCGGTTGGTAATTACCAAGCGACTTTGGCTTAACTGATAAACGCCTGTGTGCATCAAACTCCACGAGAAGCGAAGGGGAAATGGATTTTTAAAAGCATTAAATTTATCAACATAGGGATGAGAGTGTTCCCATCTATGCCGGAGTCTCCATTCTAGGGGATTGGCTAAGCCTCCTCGCTGCCAGCCTTCCCGAACCAGTAGAACAACACCTGGAAGATTCCAATACCATTCTTTGAGTCCTCCAAATCGTCCTCTCCCTCTATAAATCCAGTTGGTTGAATCAACCCAGTCTTGGACAACTAAATTAGGAATTTCAAGAGCATCTGGCGAGAGTGTTGGATTTAACTCACTGTCCTGCCGACAAAGATACAAAATTGGAGATCTAGGGTTGAACTTGAAGGAGGGAAACGGCATTCCAACCATTTGAAATATCATATCAGGAGCTTTGATGACCTGACAGTTGGAGAAATGTTTACAAGCTAGTTCATAACTATAGTTGTCACGGGTAAACAGAGTTAGATTAGGATGAGCGTTAAAGATAGCTGCTGCTTTATTTAAATTTTCTGGACAGGAAAAGTAGATGCACTGGGGCATTATGATGATAGGGCGATCGCGATATTTTGCAATGATCTGTTCTCGAAACTTTTGATGGTGACTCCAAATGTCCCCTAAGTTTCCGCCCCCTTGGAGGATTATCGGTGCTTTCCCGACCTGTCTTTCCATCAATTCTTCAGAGAAATCATTAAGACTCGCAATATAGTTAATTTTAGTTTTTAGAACATCAGTGAAATAAAAGACTGTGGCGAGACCGATTAGGTGGTCTCCCAAATTAAAGTAGTCAGGATAATCTAACAATGCACACTGCTCAACTGCCCCTAATTCTCCTAAAGCGTTGTGGAGAGCATCTCTAATTTTTTCCGGAGTGGAAAGCTCTAAGGGGGTAGCCTGATTTTGTGACATAGTTTTAATTGTTTTACCTATGCAATCGAGAATCAGGGAGATGGGGGAAATGAAGAAGCAGTGTCTTCCCCATTCTCCCCGCCCTCGCCATTGCCAAACATCTTTATTTAAACTGCAACTGCACTAGCACCTGTTATTTCATCGGCTCTTTAGGAAATCGCTTGAGGTTCCGAGAGTTTAAGGGGTATTTGTTTACTAAAGGTGAGAGCATTATCCACACAATCGATAAAAATGGTGTCGCCCTCGATAAAGGTGTTTTCCAGGATTTTGGTTGCGATCGCGTTTTCGAGTTTCCGCTGAATTGCCCGTTTGAGTGGACGCGCTCCGTACACTGGATCGTACCCAACATCCGCTAGATAAGTAACAGCCTTTGACGAAATTTCAAGCGTAATTTTTTGATCAGCCAAGAGACGCTCAATGCGTTTGAGTTGAATGCTCACAATCTGGCGCAGTTCCTCACGGCTGAGGGTATGGAAGATGATGATGTCATCAACACGGTTGACAAATTCCGGGCGGAAGTGCTTACGCAAAGCACCCGTCACCCGTTTCTGCATTTCTTCGTACTGAGAATCATCTCCAGCAACACTCAGAATATGATCGCTGCCAATGTTGCTGGTCATCACAATGATCGTATTGCGGAAATCTACCACTCGCCCTTGGGAGTCAGTAATCCGTCCGTCATCCAGCACTTGCAGCAAGATGTTGAAAACATCCGGGTGTGCCTTTTCCACTTCATCTAGTA
The DNA here is from genome assembly GCF_059505465.1 of Symplocastrum torsivum. Classification (NCBI taxonomy): domain Bacteria; kingdom Bacillati; phylum Cyanobacteriota; class Cyanophyceae; order Oscillatoriales; family Microcoleaceae; genus Symplocastrum; species Symplocastrum torsivum. The sequence goes on from NZ_JCACKQ010000045.1 coordinate 20,976, forward strand.
ACACCACCGAATAGGGACGACGACGCACAGCTTCTGAGAGTTGTCCGCCTTCCTCATAACCGACATATCCCGGAGGGGCACCAACTAAGCGTGAAACAGCGTGTTTCTCCATGTACTCGGACATATCGATCCGGACTATGGCATCATCGCTGTCAAAGAGAAACTGAGCAAGAGCACGAGCGAGTTCAGTTTTACCAACACCAGTTGGCCCCATAAATAAGAAGGAACCGATAGGACGTCCGAGGTCCTTCATCCCCGCCCTCGCACGACGAATCGCCGCAGCAACAGAGGCAACGGCTTCGGTTTGTCCAATTACCCGTTGATGCAAATGTCCTTCCAACTGCAAGAGCTTTTGACGTTCTGACTCTAGCAGTCGGGTTACTGGAATACCTGTCCAGTTGGCAACAATTTCGGCAATATCCGCTTCGGTGACTTGTTCCCGTAATAAAGCCGTACCACCTGCTTGAATTTCTAACATCAAGGTTTCTTTAGCTTCGCGCTCACGCTGGACAATCTCTAAACGCCCATACTTGAGCTGCGCTGCCTTGTTGAGGTCATAGGCTCGTTCTGCCTGGTCAATCTGCCGCCCCAGTTGTTCTTCTTCTTCTTTGAGCGTACTAATCTCTTGTAATAAATGCTTTTCAGATTCCCATTTAGAGGATAAAGCTTGTTGTCTCTCCGTTAGATTGACGATTTCCTTGTTGATGCGCTGGAGTCGTTCGGCGGTAATGCTACCAGAAGACGTTTTATTTTCTCCTTCTAGGGACAACTTTTCCATCTCTAGCTGCCTTAGCCGTCGGTCGGTTGCCTCCAGTTCTACTGGCTTGGAGGTAATCTCCATTTTGATTTTGGCAGCCGCCTCATCTACTAAGTCGATCGCTTTATCGGGGAGAAAGCGATCGCTAATATAACGATTAGATAAAGTCGCCGCCGCCACTAGGGCAGAGTCGGTGATGTTGACCCCGTGGTGAACTTCATAACGTTCCTTAAGACCGCGTAGGATCGAAATCGTATCCTCAACCGAAGGTTGCTTAACAAGAACGGGTTGAAACCGTCGTTCTAGCGCTGCATCTTTTTCGATGTGCTTGCGGTACTCATCTAAGGTGGTTGCGCCAATACAGCGCAGTTCTCCCCGTGCCAGCATCGGTTTGAGTAAGTTACTCGCATCCATTGCTCCTTGGGTTGCCCCTGCACCAACAACGGTGTGCAACTCATCAATGAATAGGACTATCTGCCCCTCAGAATGGGTAACTTCCCGCAAAACTGCTCTCAGGCGGTCTTCAAATTCTCCCCGATATTTTGCCCCGGCAATCAGGCTACCCATATCGAGAGAAATTAGCTGACGGTCTTTGAGGGATTCAGGAACATCGCCGTTGATAATACGCTGAGCAAGTCCTTCTGCGATCGCAGTTTTACCAACACCTGGTTCTCCAATCAGTACCGGGTTATTTTTCGAGCGACGCGATAGTACCTGCACCACCCGACGAATTTCTTCATCCCGTCCAATCACAGGGTCAAGCTTGCCAGCTTTGGCTTGTTCGGTTAAGTCCCGACCATACTTTGCTAAAGCATCGTAACGCGACTCGGAACTTTGATCGGTAACTTTTTGACTGCCTCGTAGCGCTTTAATCGCCGCTTCTAGCTTTGGAGTATCAACGTTATGTGTCTTTAGCAAGCGCCGTCCTAGTCGGTCATCTTCGGCTAAACCCAAGAGGAGATGATCGACAGCGATGTAGTCGTCTTGCAAGGCGCTTCTGGCTGCCTCGGCTTTGTCCAGCATGATGTCCAAGCCGCGACCCAAATACAACTGGTCTACAATTTGTACTCTGGGTTGGCGGTTGGCAAAGGCTTCGAGTTGTTGCTGAAATTGAGGGATATCAACAGTGACCCGCGTCAGAATATCATTGGCTGAGTCTTCTTGTTCTAGCAGTGCGATCGCAACATGCTCTACCTCTAGCTGTTGATTTTTCAAGCGGCGGGCAACATCTTGGGATTTTACAATCGCGTCCCAAGCTTTATCGGTAAATTTGCTAGAGTCAGTGGGCTGCATTTACTCAGTCGTTAGTTGTTAGTTGTTAGTTGTTAGTTGTCAGTTGTCAGTTGTTCGACGGGTATTGTAGTGGCAGTTTTTGTTTTTTTCTGACTACAACCAACAAGCAACAACTTACATCTTTCTATCCTCTAGTCTAAACCCGCCTTGAGCGCTCTGCCCTAAATCAGCACTGTTGCTGCTTTGATCTCAAAAATCTTCTCAATGACATCCTCCACCACTTTATCGGGGGTCGAAGCTCCAGAGGTGATGCCTACAACTATTGAGCCGGAGGGAAGCCAGTTTTCTGTTACTTCCAAGTCGCGCCCTAAAGGTTTATGCTCCAACTGATTTCCTGCAATCCGTTGGGCGCTATCAATGTGATAGGAAGGAATACCCCGCTCAATGGCAATTTGTTGAAGCTGAGTGGTGTTGGAGGAGTTGAAGCCACCGATTACCACCATCAAGTCTAATTTTTCTTCTACTAGCCCTAGCATGGCATCCTGCCGCTCTTGGGTCGCATCGCAGATGGTATTGAAGTTTTGGAAGTGATTATTCAACTCAGATGGGCCATACTTCTTCATCATCGTGCGCTCAAACAGCTTGCCAATCTGCTCGGTTTCGCTTTTGAGCATAGTAGTTTGGTTGGCAATTCCAATCTGCTCTAAATCTTTATCAGGGTCAAAGCCAACCGAGCAAGCGCGGCTAAACTTCTCCATAAACTCGCTCTTGTTGCCGCCATTGAGGATGTAGTCAGCGACGTACTGGGCTTCTTTCAGATTCAGCACTACTAGGTATTTGCCTGCAAAGGAACTGGTAGCGACTGTTTCTTCGTGCTTGTACTTGCCGTGAATAATCGAGGTGTAGTCTTTTTTCTTGTGCTTCTCTACGGTGTTCCAAACTTTGGACACCCACGGACAAGTCGTATCAACAATCTTGCAGTTTTTGTCGTTCAAGAGCTGCATTTCCTGAACGCTTGCGCCGAAAGCCGGTAAAATCACCACGTCACCAGCACCGACGACGGAAAAGTCTTTTTGAGCTGCCTCAACTGGAACAAACTCTACTTGCATATCCTGCAAACGCTGGTTTACAGAGGGGTTATGAATAATTTCATTGGTCATCCAGATGCGCTCTGTGGGGAAATGTTGACGAGTTTCATACGCCATGGCTACCGCTCGCTCAACACCCCAGCAAAAGCCAAATGCTTCTGCAAGTCTGATGGTGACTTCTCCCCGTTGCAGTCTGTAGTTGTTATCGCGAATTTCTTGAATCAGGTTGCTTTGATACTCCGACTCTAGCTGAGTAGCAACTTCGGCTTCGTGACCAAATCCTTTGCGATGGTAGTTCTCTGAACTGTGGAGTGAGCGTTTGAAGGCTTTTGTATCCATGCCGCGTGTCTACTGAGATTACTGATACAACTCTTACCACCCTTGATCATAAGATGCTCATGGCACGTTGGTTAGGGAATTGGGAATTGGGCATTGGGAATTGGGAGATAAGAAGTTCTTTAAAATCCCCCTACTCCCCAGTCTCTACTCCCTACTCTTTAGCAGCAGGCTCTAGTAGAAGCTGAGTAAGGACTAGGAGTGCATTACGCCAAACCACATAACCTTGGGGATTTAAGTGTAAGCCATCAGTACTTAATTCAGTTTGGAGATTACCGTCTGTGTCAGCAAAGAGGGGATACAGGTCAAGATAAATGATGCCTTCATCTTGAGCGATCGCTTTTATCTGCTGGTTTAGTTCTCGGATGCGGCTGTTGGGGATTGTCAACAAGCGATCGCGCCCTTCCCAAGCTACTTTGTCGGTACTATGGGGCAAAATCGATTGAACAACAATCTTGGCTTGGGGATGCACTTGTTGTAGGTAGCGAACAATTAGCTGTTGGTTTGCCAAAATCGTTTTGTCTTTTACACCCCGTATTAAGTCATTAATGCCGATCATTACAAAAATGACCTCTGGCTGCGTCTTGTCCAACAGTTCTAAGCGGTTCATTAATCCGGCTGAGGTTTCACCAGAAATTCCCTGATTTAGCCACGAACGCTCCTTCGGCAGCAGTTCACTAGGAAACCACAAGCTTAGAGAATCACCAATGAGGATGCTGAGGTTTTCGGGCTTTTGGTCAGCAATTACCTCTGCTTCCTTTTCGAGAAGGGCAACCCACTGTTGGTAATTGAGCTGATGGCGTGGACCCAGTTCAGGAGGTAGTGGGCTAGGTGTCGGATAAGCTAACCCAGTCGTTACGGTGGAGTGGCTGGCAGGAGAGGGTACTGACCATTGGTACTCACGCTGTAGTACCCACGCGATCGCTAACAGCAGCAAGCCATTAGCCGCGAGTGAAAAAAAGAGCCAAGTCGGAATAGTCTTCGAGCGAGTGGACACTTGATTAGATCCAGCATCGGGGTTGAATCAGATTTTAGTGGCATCGCACCCTCGACTCAAATAAACTTCAGCTTCGTTTAGCTTTGAAAAGCAAAAAATACAGCTTGCCCTTTACAACTAATTGTCAAAAGGGCAAGCCGATTTCTCTCTATTTCTTATTAGAAAAGGTAACCAGGAAAGTCTACTTAATAGCTACCAGGAATCTCACCTGCATTACCCTGTAAACCACTCATGCTGCTACGGGACAGACCGCCAGGACCGGCTTCTTTAACAAACCCACTGTAGGCTTCCATACCATGTTCGCCAATATCCAATCCATCCAGTTCCTCTTCAGGAGTCACACGAACACCTAGGGTTGCCTTGAGTGCTACCCAGAAGATTGTACTCAGAAGAACTGTCATTCCCCCCACAGAAAGAATACCGAGGATTTGGGGCCACAATTGGCTAATGCCTCCCCCAAATAACAATCCTGCCGCAGGACCTGTTGTGTATAGCGGAGTGCCTCCATGTAACACGACGTTTGGACCAACGCTAAATAAACCAACGGCTAAGGTTCCCCAGATACCGCAAACCAGGTGAACTGAGGTAGCGCCTACAGGGTCATCAATTCTGAGTTTGTCAAAGAACCCAACTGAGAAAACGACCAAGACACCTGCAATTAGACCAATAATCGCGGCAGATGGAACGTTGATGAACGCACAAGAGGCTGTTACACCGACTAGACCAGCAAGAATACCATTGATGATCATTGAAAGGTCTGGCTTACCAAGGTATAGCCAAGCCGTAACAGTTGCCGCTACGCCACCAAATGCGCCTGCTGTGTTGGTAGTGATGGCGATATGAGCGATCGCATTTGGATCGACTGCCATTGTTGAACCGGGGTTGAAACCAAACCAGCCCAACCAGAGAATCAAACACCCTAGGGTAGCAATGCTCATATTGTGACCTGGTAGGGCTGCTACCTGACCATCTTGATATCTACCCAAACGGGGTCCCAAAAATGCCGCACCCATTAAAGCCGCCCAACCCCCAACGGAGTGAACCACTGTAGAACCCGCAAAATCATAGAAGCCTGCTTGTGCAAGCCAGCCACCGCCCCAAATCCAGTGTCCGGTGATGGGATAAGCAATCCCTACCAGTAAGAGGCTGAAAATTAAGAAGTCAACAAACTTAATCCGTTCAGCAACAGCACCCGAAACAATCGTTGCCGCTGTTCCAGCAAACACCAATTGGAAGAAAAACTTCGCGAGTAGTGGCACCCCTGTCCAATTGAGAGAGCCAAAAACTCCCTGATAGGCATCTCCAGTTGCAGGGCTATTATCCGCTCCACTTAAAAAGAATCCGCCTGTGCCCATGAAACTATTTAAACCACCGCCATCACTGAACATCAAGCCAAAGCCAATAGCCCAGAACGCAATGGTAGATAGAGCAAACACAATCAGGTTCTTTGCCAGAACGTTAACGGCGTTCTTTTGGCGGCAGAAGCCTGTCTCTAACATACCGAAGCCAGCGTTCATGAAAAACACCAGCATTCCAGCAATCATCACCCACATGGTGTCTAAACCCACCTTCAGGTCAGCTGTGGTCGGACCTTCAGCCGCTGGAGCCTGAGCCGATGCAGCATAGCTCCATACCAGCACGATAATTACGGCTAGAGGTATACAAGCTTGCCAACTTGGAGTTAGCCGCTTGATAGCCGTTTTTAATTCTTTAAAAGATGAGGTAACCCGACGAAATTGAGCGGATCGATTGGAAGAGCGTCGCCTACTTTGAGTTGGCAATTTTTTTCTCTTGAGAGTTTTATTGAGCATTAGCCTGGACATCATCTACTGGACTTTCCTTCGTCTGCAAAACACACCCCAACCCTTAGCCAGAAGCCGGAAATCTGGTCATTTTAATCGAGGAGCATATCTTTAATTTGAGGAGCTTCGTTAGGTAGAATGCTGCTCCTATTTAGACATTTTCCTACCAGCTACTAGAACACTTCCCGTCTTAAGAAATCAAGAAGCTTAGTATAAAGCTGAATCGTCAACTTTAGACAAAACCTTACAAACAAGCGAGAACATAGTCAAGAGGTTTAGTTCCCCTTGCAAAAAGACAGTTATGTATTAGAAATCTCCAAATTTTGGATTTTCTTAACCTGAGTTTCTGTATCAGAATATACATTTTTGGGAGGCGTTTGAAGTTCTACAACTGCCAGAAACAATAAAAACGCCTTTAACACTCATAGGTAGCTGTCCATTCATAAGGTGTGTGTTTTGTCAAATAAGTGTCTTAATCGGATAGGAGTTATTAGAGACTTAAAGGCGTGATAAAAAATAAAACTTACTCGACTGCAAGAATGTTAAACTTCCGGCTTAATATTTAATAATTTGCTATTTATAAAGACCACCTTTGTTTATCTAAATCGAACGGGCAGATCTAACAAAACACTCAAGTTATTACTACTTGAAAAAGATTTGCAATTAAATCGGAACTCAGCATTCTAGTAAGCACAATTACAAAGGTAAAACTTGATACGCAGTATTGAGACAGGTTAGGGACTTGCTAAGTATTGTTGGTAGCCGAGTTCATCAAGCTTAGTCTGCTTTTCCATGACAGATTGAGCTAGATTCTGACGGTACTGCTGCACTTGCTCTAGTAATTCGGGTTGATGGGAGGCTAAAATCTGCACAGCCAATAGACCAGCATTTTTAGCATTACCGATCGCAACCGTAGCGACAGGAATTCCTCCTGGCATTTGCACAATCGAGTACAGTGAATCGACACCTTGTAAATGACGGCTGGGTACAGGTACCCCAATCACAGGCAAGGGTGTCAGTGACGCTACCATACCGGGTAGATGAGCCGCTCCCCCAGCACCCGCGATAATGACTTTAATGCCGCGTTGATGGGCTTCTTGGGCGTATTTCACCATCCGTTCTGGTGTCCGGTGAGCAGAGACAATCGCGACTTCGCAAGGGATGCTGAATTCTTCGCAAATTGCGATCGCATCCTGCATGATCGGTAAATCTGAATCACTGCCCATAATGATGCCAATTAACGCTTGAGTCATGTTCCGCTTTTGGATTAAGGGTTGTTCAATGGATTACTGAATTTGTATAGAAGTTTAGGCATTTTGTCGCCAAAGTGATCATGGAAGCAATACGATATGCGATCGCTCAATCAAATTTCACTTGCACTAACGTAGACATTATCAATGCTCAGGTGCCTGGTTACCAAGGTTTACAGCAAATCTGTGTTGATTCACAGGGGATAATTTCACAAATATTGCCAACTGACGCTGTTTTCAAGCGATTGCCTCGTGAGGGTTTACAAACTATCGATGTTGCTGGGGATTGGGTATCACTCGGTGGTATCGATCTCCAAATCAATGGAGCCTTAGGCTTAGCGTTTCCAGACTTGAGTTCGGGTGATGAGGAAAAACTCCAAAAAATTTGCCAATTTCTTTGGCAGCAAGGCATTGATGGCTTTTTACCGACCTTAGTTACAACGTCTGTAGAAAAGATTCATCAGTCACTCTCGGTACTAGCTGAATTTGTGAACTCTCCACCCGATGAGCAACCAATCGCTCAAATTCTGGGTGTGCATCTCGAAGGGCCATTTCTTAATCTCCAAAAGCGAGGGGCGCATCCAGCCGAGTATCTGCTGCCTCTAACCCTAGATAATGTAAAGCGGGTTTTGGGCGATTACGCCGAGCTTGTAAAAGTGATAACCTTAGCACCAGAATTAGACAGCACCGGAGAGGTAATTCCTTACCTACATTCTCTTGGTATCACCATTAGCCTTGGTCACTCCCTCGCTACAGCCGCTCAAGCCCAGCAAGCATTTAAACTCGGAGCCTCAATGGTTACTCATGCGTTTAATGCCATGCCGGGATTACATCATCGGGAACCTGGCTTACTAGGTGCGGCTCTAGTCCATCCAGATGTTCAGTGTGGTCTAATTGCAGATGGTCAGCACGTCTGTCCAACGATGATTCAGTTGCTACTTGGCGCGAGTGGCTATGAGCAAGGGATTTTTCTTGTCAGTGATGCGCTCTCACCTTTAGGGCTACCCGACGGTGTTTACGCCTGGGATACGCGGCAGATTGAGGTAAAAAATGGTACAGCACAGCTACCGGATGGGACTCTGGCGGGGACAACGCTACCGCTATTGGTAGGAGTGCAGAATCTTGTGGAGTGGGGAATTTGTGAGCCAGAAAAAGCGATCGCACTGGCTATAGATGCGCCTCGACACGCAATCAATTTACCTAAAATTGCTGTTGGTCAACCTGCTAAATTGTTGCGCTGGCACTTGGATACAGTAACAAATAAACTAACTTCGCAACGTATGACTTTGGAGGAAAATGAATCTGTATTGACTAGAACAAGAAGAGGAAAAAAAGCTGATAGCTGACCGCTGACCGCTAACTGCTAATCAGGTAATGAGTCGAGTAGAGTTGTTAGTCCTCGGACGCTGACTACAGCCACCAACCCAGCGATCGCTAAAAAGCTGAGAGGTCGTAGACTAAGCTGTAGCCAATTTAGCCGACGCTCTAAGTCTCCTTCATAGAATTCAACTAAGTTTTGTAGGGCAGTGTCGAGATGACCTGTTTCTTCACCTGTGCGAATTATTTCCATCGCAATTGGTGGTAGTTTACCTTGTAAGCTATGGCTCAAGGTTTGACCTGCACGGATTTTGCGAGTAGCACTGGCTAGATTTGCTCTAAGCACTCGGTCAGGGATATACTCTCGCACTAACTCTAGAGCAGTGAGAAGCGTTACTCCACAACTCAAGGGTAATGCCAACTTGCCTAAGTAAATCATTGACCGTGCCTGAATCAGCTTACCCACAACAGGCAACTTCATCGCTAGCTGTTGCGATCGCTCAGTGGAATAGCTAGAGGTAAGAAAACTTATCCCCAGCAACAGCAAAGCGATCGCTAAACTTCTCAGCCAAAACTCTGGTTTCACCAAACCCGTAGGAGTGCGATTAAAAATTGCGGCTACCAGTATCAATACAGCCCAAACCGTTGTAATTGCCAGTCGTCTTACTGAGCGATAAAGCCGTTCCCGTCTCACTTGAGCTTCAAATGCGATCGCCAGTTGTCTACAAGTCTGAGGAAGAGAGCCACTATACTCAGCTAGTCGAAGTAAGCTAATTGTCCAACCATCGAAGTAACTAGAGTTAAGTGCCATCGCAGAAGCCAAATCTTGACCACTACCTACCGCAACACTGACTTGGTGTAAATAGCGCTGGAAGACAGGATTGCAGTCTTTACCTGCCAAAATTAAGCTCTGCTGTACACTCATGCCATTCAGCAAAGCAGCAAGTTGATAAAAGAATTGGGCTTTGTCCCGAATTTTCAAGCGATTAGGTAGAGCCACTGTTTAATACACTTTTATTTTTGTCGCTTATCAGTTGCGAAGAACAACTGAAAGAAAGTAACAACCCCTGTTGGGTAGTTGAGCAAAAAATGAGCAGTTTTTGGTCTGGTAGGTGAACAAACTCCTCTCCTAAACTAAAGCAACTTCATACCGAAACAGCAGAAAGACTGGTATTCGAGTCATCTTTAAGAGGAGACAAGCGCGTGAGCGATATTCAACCTAAATCCACTATCATTTCGCCGCAAAGACGCCAGTTACTCAAACTGGGAGTTCTCACTGGTGCTTCTGGCGCTGTTGCGATCGCAACAGGTAATGCTGGCAAAGTCGTTGCCGCTGGACGTCCTAACCCTAAAGCTGATATCGAAATTATCAATGGTGCGATCCAACTAGAACAAAGAGCTGTCAACACCTACATGGCAGCAGCGGAAAATAACTTACTTCCCACCAAGGCATTTTTAGATGTTGCTGTGCAGTTTGCACAAGATCACACCAATCATCGCGATCGCCTCAAAAGAGTTGTCTCACAAGTCTTTAAAGGCGAACCCGCAGGCACCGAGAATCTGGGTACTTTCCCAATTCCCAAAAATGTCTTGACGGGGGGTGAAGCTGAGGTACTCAGATACGCCTTAACCCTAGAAATGATTGCATCCAAGGCATACCTCGATTTCATTACTAACAAGCTGACATCAGAGGGGGCAAAGAACGTTGCAGCCACAATTATGCCAGTAGAGTCAATGCACGCAGCCGTCTTTCGTACAGTGCTGATGGCGGTACTCAACGAGAAAGGGCTACCAATGGATGACAAAATTGTTCCCCATTCCTTCTTGAGTGAAGAGCCAACGCCACCTGTGCCAGTAGCTTAGAACGGGTTTGTTCTCCTTTTTCATCGACTTGGCGAGCTAGCAAAGTGACTCAGAGAAAATTACTTGACACTGTGTTGCACCTTATCCAGGGTAAAAAAAGAGAGATAGCTGGGTGTAGATAAGCGATCGCATGACAAGCCAATACTCCTTGTGTTGAGACTAAAGTTCACTAACCAGAGCAAAAACTGTACAGTTTTTGCTCATTTTTCTTCCCTCATCTAGAAACTCTTCATTGTTAGTAAACAGTAGTAGGGTGCGTCACGACGCACCCTACCAGTGAAGCTACTGCCTAAGTTTTATCTATAAAAGCTTAAGCTAAATCAAGACTTGAACCCGCTACTCATAAAAAAGCAAGATGAGCGAAACAAATAATCACAATATGCGACGGGATTTTGCTAGCCGCGATGAGCTAATTGCTTACGTCCGTGAGCAGTTCCCAAATGCTGTAGACCGCGACGACCACGTTAGTGAGATACAGGGAGGGCGTAAAGCAGCAGAGGCAGTACTTAGCCACGTAGACCCAGTGCAGTATGCAAAATCCCGGAACTTTCTCAGTGGTAAAGTAACACGACTCTCTCCTTATCTACGTTATGGGCTTCTGAGTCTGGCAGAAGTGCGTGATGCTGTCCTGAGTAAAGTGCAAAGCCTAAATGATGCGGAAAAATTAATTAACGAACTTGGCTGGCGAGATTACTGGCAACGATTGTATGCCCAAAAAGGTGATGACATCTGGAAAGACCAAGAAGACTATAAGACAGGCTACACAGCTAAGAACTACACATCCGAACTCCCAACGGATGTTGAAACGGGAACAACAGGAATGGTTTGCATTGATCACTTTAGCCATGATTTGCGGGAAACTGGCTATCTGCACAACCACGGACGCATGTGGATGGCAGCTTACCTAGTACACTGGCGGCACGTCCATTGGGAGACGGGTGCGCGTTGGTTTTTAGAACATTTACTGGATGGTGACCCTGCTAGCAATATCCTCTCGTGGCAGTGGGTTGCTAGTACCTTCAGCCACAAACCCTATTTCTTCAATCGAGAGAACCTTGAAAAATATAGTAATGGGATATATTGCAAAGCCTGTCCACTCTATGGCAAGTGCGACTTCGAGGGCAGCTATGAACAAATCGAGCAACGGCTGTTTCCTAAAGCTGAGCCATTTGACCGTAGCGGTGGAAGCAAGAGCTTTCAGCGCCCAAAAAAGCAGAAGCGTTAAGTCAGTGCCATTCGACCTAAATCTCCTTGACGTAGGATAACCAAGTGTGGATTGGCTGGAAGCCTAAAGACTCATAAAGTCGTGTTGCATTGGTCAGGCTTTGGGCATCAACACCGAGCTTCACTCGCTCTACACCAATTGCCTTTAGCTGTCTCATCCCAGCCAGTAACATTGCTCGTCCGAGTCCCAGTTTACGGAAGCCGCGTCGTGTACCGAGGAGCTTAATCCAGCCCTCATTGCGCCGACTACGAGCATTTTCTTCTTGGTTGATGTAGCCAACGCAAAATGCGGCAAATGTGTTGTCTGGTGCTACAGCAACTAAATTGAGTTCAGGTTTATAGTGTGGGTTCTTGAGCCAATGTCTTACTGACGCAACCGTTACATCCTGGTGATTCCAATGATCGATGAATGATTCATTGAATAGTTCTACCCAAGCTCTAATATCTCGTTCTCCTCGAAGCGATCGCAACGTGAAGCCATCTGGAAGTTTAAATGAGGGCGATGGCTGAGCGAGTGTACAAGCCATTGTTAAAAAGCGGCGTTCAGTTGTGAAACTCTGTTTTTCTAGAAGCATCCGACGCAAAATTTTGTCGTTCCGGAGACGAGTGCGTAGTTTGACAGGCAAATCCGCCTGTTTTCCGACTTCCCGCATTCGCTGTTCGCTCCACTGAAGAATTTCGGCTTCTATGGCATTGCGGCATTGAGTTGGGTGAACGTCAAAGTACAGATAACCCTCAATCTCATGACTCAGCTCAGGTATCAATAGTTGTCCGAAACCGATAAGTTTACCATTGGAATCTATCCACAACCGCAAATCATGTGCTTTATCTACATTGGGTGCCTCAAAGAACCTTTGCAGATCATAAACAGAGGTGTCTTCATCTAACTGACCCGTTGGCTCATTGAGCTTCACTAAATCAGCAATATCTGCAAAGAGTTTGGTTGTGGTTGCACCAGGCTCAGTAAATGCAAATGCTCGGTGTTTAGCGCCACGAACTGAGGGGCGTATTGTTAAAGTAGTCATACAAAATTGGCAGTCCGTTTTTGAGGACTGTTGACATTCAGGTTAGGTATTGCAAAACAGTAAAAGAAGACTGAATACAGGATGAAAAGTTGGCTCAATCCTGTACAAGCCCAATGGAAATTTTGACTTTGAGTTTGAGTTTGACAAAAATCTCGTAAGCCAAATCAACCCAAAGAGGGCTATTTTTTAATTCAGTCTTGTATCAGTTACAAGCTCTCTTTTTACTCACGCTAATAGAGCTTGTACATACCGATTTGCCACACCTGAAGTCGGTGTAACTGGGGTTCTAAGAAGAAAATACCGTTAGATTCAGGCGAAGCCTCTCGCCTTGGGTAAAACATAAAAATTTCACTTCAGGGTTAATTTCAAACGACCATCAGTGGTAAGGTTTGCACATTTAACTTTGCTAATTTATCTAAGTCAGGAAAGTCTGCCCGTTAAGAGTGTGCAATATTACTTGATTAGATTATACCCTAATTTAGGCATTCCAAAAAAATTAAATATCTGTTAAAAGAAATATAGCTATTTACCTAGTTAAACTAGCCTAAAAAGCCATACTTGCCCAACCTGTACAACTACCAAGCTATAGCAAAGAAAGTCACGGATACGGGCAACTTTCAAGAGCCAAGTTTACTAACTCTATACGGCTACATAAGCCTGTTTTCCTCAACAAGCGATGGGCATACTTCTTGACATTGCGGACGCTGATGTCTAAGCGTCGAGCAATTTATCAGGTTGTAAATGGCGTTACAAAAATAGTGTTAAATCTACAGAAAAGTGCTGCTAGTAGCTAGGTTTTATAGCGTTTCTCTATTTACTGAGGTACAAAGTAGTTAGCCTTAAGGCAGAAGGCAAAGGGCAGAAGTTGAGTGTACTCCACTTATTTGAGAACCGCTATAAGACAATTGCTACTTGGTCAAACCATGTTCAAGAGCATAGCGTACCAATTCTGTGCGGCTATTGGTTCCTGTTTTACTAAACAAGCGACTGACATACTTTTCGACGTTGCGGACACTAGTCTCTAGACGTCGGGCAATTTCTTTATTCATCAGCCCTTCTGCCACCAAATCTAAGACACTTTGCTCTCGCGGTGTAAAGTCAATACGAATCGGTGCAGGCGTTTGGACAATACCATTCCCTTTGGTAATCAACCCCCGGATTTCAGCAATCTGCTGGGCAATTTTCTCAAGCTCTGTACTACTGGCATCTCCGGAGTTGGGGGAACGACGCTCTAATAAATTCTCAACAATGGCGACGAGTTCATCTGGGTCAAACGGCTTGGCGAGGTAAGCGTCAACACCTGATTGATAACCCAGAATACGGTCAGATGTCATCCCTCTAGCCGTCAGAAATACTACTGGCAGCGACTTGAAACGAGGGTCTTCTCGCAGCTTCTTCAGGAACTGATACCCATCTACTTGGGGCATCATGACATCAGAGATTACAAGGTCAGGTGTTTGTTGCTGCAACAGTTGCCAAGCTTCATCGGCACTACTGGCAACCCGTACCTTGAAATCACCAATTTCCTGTAAATATTCTTTGACGGATAACCGTACTCCTGGTTCGTCGTCTACCAATAATACTTGGGCTGACATCTATCTTTCTTTACTGCTATTTATTCCAACTGTAACGAAAATCGTCAGCTTCTGTTACTGGGTGGGCTGATTAAAACCGATGCCTTGCACATTTTGCAGCCACTCAATCTCTTTTGCTTTTTCTGGTAGCTTGGCTTGTCGTTGTCCAGTGGTTCGTGCCCAAGCTCCAAAAAGACCGATGGGTGTACTGATGATATCAATAGGAGGGCTTTTACGAGCGATCGCTTTTATCGTATTCATCGGTACTTCCTTCACTAACCAACGACTGAGACGATAGAAATATTCCTGTTGCGTCAGTTCACGCATCAACTCGACACCGTGCAGTTCGTGCAAGTAGCGGTTAGAGCGACCATACCGATGCCATTGTTTTTGGTATTCCTGAAGAGTAGAACGGTGCCGATGCTGAACAACAGCAGTTGGGGCAAAGTGAAGTGTCCAATCACTTTGCTGTTGGATGCGCCAACACATATCAGCATCACCACCTGAGGTTAGGTAGGGACGGAACAACCCCACTTGTTCCAATACCTGCCGCCGAATTGCTAGGTTGGCTGTTTGACCATAGGGACGAAAGGGGTGATTTAAGGTGTGTTGCTGAGATAAAACTTGATGACGCTCGGCGTGTTGTTCTAGCAGACTTTTACCGGGTAGAGCAACAATCTCTCCAGCCACGACACCAATCCTGGAGTCAGTAAATGGCGCAATGAGAGCATCTAACCAACTCGACTGAGGGCGACAATCAGCATCTGTAAAGGCAAGAATTTCTCCACTTGCTGCTCGGATGCCAGCATTACGAGCGGCATAAGAGCTTTGGTTTTCAGTTTCCCGAAGGTATTGAAATATTATCCCAAGAGCTGCTGCCTCTTGGACAGCCGTTTGGAGGAGAAGGCTTGTGCGATCGCAACTAGCATTATCCACCAACAAATACTCTACCTGGTCAACTGGGTAAGTCTGCGCCTTTAAACACTGAATTAAATCAGGTACGTCAGCTTCGCCATTGTAGACCGGGACAATCACGCTCGTCTTGGGCAAGACTTTCTGGTTCATTGCTAACGGCTAGTAGTTCATTGCTCATTGTCCTATTAGCCGCTAGCTATCAGCCAACTCTACTAATGAACGGTCAAACACAACAAAGCCAGAATCGCATTAGTTAAGTAAAACGCACCAACAATCCGCGTTTCTGACCAACCCGTCAGTTCAAGATGGTTATGAAACGGTGACATTTTAAACAAGCGCTTACCGATTCCATTAGGGCCTTTTGTCGCTTTGTAGTAGCTAACTTGGGCAATTACTGAGACTGATTCAAAACAGAAAATTACACTGACAATAAATAAGCCCCAGAGATTCTGACTTAAAAGCCCGACTGCTGCGAGTGCGCCTCCCAAGGCAAGGGAACCCGTATCACCCATAAACACGGTTGCTGGGTTGCGGTTATGGACAACAAAACCCAAGCAACTGCCACTCAAACAGGCACAGAAAACCATTAAACCTGCTGAGGTTGGGGCAACGAGGGCGGCGAGTCCCAATAATGCGATCGCACAAGTTCCCGCCGCTAGTCCATCTACACCATCCGTGAGATTTGTGGCATTACTTTCTGCCACCAGCACGAATACAGCCAGAGGCCAAAACAGTAATCCCAAGGGTAAGACAAAGTTTAAAGGCAGGTTAATAGTTGTAATACTTACTGGCTGACTCCACGCTAACCATAAGCAAAATAGAGAGCCAACGCTTACTTGTAGCGCTAGTTTCATTCGGGGTGAAATCCCTTTATTCGACCGATGTCGGACAATTTGCCAATCATCCAACAAGCCGATTCCGGCATAAGCCAGGGTTACCACTGACACCGCCAGGACAGGGATAAAGTCTTGCCCCCGCATGAAAAGCCCTGACCAGACTAGAGCAACAACCACTGCCACTGGTACAAAAAACACTCCACCCATTGTTGGAGTGCCAGCCTTTTGTAAATGGGTTTGTGGCCCATCCTCGCGGATAACTTGCCCCAGTTTGAGGGCTTGTAAAAGCGGAACCGCCCAGTATCCCAGTGCAGCAGTAATTAGAGAACAAACTAACAACGGCAAGGCTATTGAGCTACCTAAAAAGAGCATTCGTCCTGCTGTCCAATCAAGAATTAATGCTCCTAGGCTCAAACCGACTGTTAGTAACGTCAGAAGTCTGGGTCCGGTCAAGCTAAACGACCGCCCAGAAGATATTTTTGCGTCTACCACAGACTCTCCATTCCTTTGTCGAACATTCCTCACACAAACGCGATGCACAGCGCCTCGACAATTCCCGTTTGACCTACGGTACTCAGGGGAATCGTAGCATCAATGAGGCACTTTCATTCACTTGATCAAGCAAATTTACTCAGGGATTTTTCTTAAATAAGTAACCACAGATATAACAGCAGAGCAATGTAATAGCGGGAAACTACCGCTAGTAGTAATTCAGCTATGACCTTACCCGGTTCTACAGCCACGATGGTTGTGCTGCTTTAGGAGAGTATGAATCGCTGTAAAACCCAATCAATCTTCATCGCTCATCTGTTATAAAAGCTCATCCAACTGCACCATGTTGCTCGGTGGGTCAAATCCACTCCCCTGAGTAATGTCTTCCTGCAACAAACAATGAATCAAGTTGCTGCGAGTAAGCCGTCATGTTTACTTCTTTCAGCGATAATCCACTTACTCCTGATGGTTTACAAAAATTTTCTGTTCAAAAAAGGTAAGTAGTATATGGCGTTCTCCTCAAGGATGGGGTACAAGGTTCTGGGTTTTCGGGAATTGGGAATTGGTAGGAAACTTTCACGGTGAAGGTCTACTACAGGCTGGCAGGCTACTGTCTGGATTGCTCCTGGGTTAGTTCGGCTTGGAGTCTGGCAATGCTTTCGTACTCTCCTTGAAGATGTTGCAGGACACGAGTGTAGATGGGGAGAATCTTTCTATAAGTTTGGGCATTAGCGGCGATGGGGTGATGCCGATAGGTTGCGCCAATCATTTCGGAAACGATATCGAGTGATGAGATTTCTTGAAGGGCATAAAGCCCTAGCACAGCCGCACCCAGACAGGAACTCTCATACTGTTCTGGGACAGTGACTTCTTGCTCGAATACATCTGCCATCATTTGTCGCCAAAGATTCGAGCGGGCAAAGCCACCAGTGGCTTGGATTCTTTTGGCTTTACCTGTGAAATCTTCGAGTGCTTGTAAAACAAGGGATAAATTGAACACAATACCTTCTAGTACAGCTCTAACCAGATGTGCTTTCGTATGGTTCAAACTCAGACCAAAAAACGAGCCTCTAGCGTTGGCATCCCAAATTGGCGATCGCTCTCCCATTAAGTAGGGGTGAAAAATCAGTCCTTCTGAACCTGGTGGAACGGTTTCGGCAAGCATGGTTATTAGGTCGTAGGGGTCTTTCCCCAATCGTTGGGCTGCCCTTACTTCCGTTTCCGTAAGTTGATCCCGCACCCACCGCAAGGCGATCCCACCGTTATTAACTGCCCCACCGACTACCCATTGGTTCTCAGTAAAGGCATAGCAAAAGAGACGTGCTTGGGGGTCTGTAACTGGGCGATCGACAACCGCACGAACCGCACCACTCGTACCAACAGTAACCGCAACAATACCAGGTGCGATCGCGCCCACACCCAGATTCGACAGCACACCATCACTTGCCCCAATTACTGTTTGTGTATCTGCCCGAATACCCAGGGATTGAGCTAGTTCTGCCTGAATTGGCTGTAGTACGTGGGTTGTAGGCACCAATTCCGATAGCTGGGCTTCTGTAATGCCAGCAATCTCCAGTGCTTCCTGATCCCAGGTGAGTCTTTCAAGGTTCAGCAAGCCTGTTGCGGATGCGATCGAGTAATCGACAACATATGTCTGGAAAAATTGATAAAAAACGTACTCCTTGATCGAAATGAACTTCGCTGTTCGTTCAAAGAGTTCAGGTTGTTCGTTGCGTAGCCAAACGAGCTTTACAAATGGGGACATGGGATGGATTGGAGTACCTGTCCTCAGGTAAATCTCATGTCCATGCTGTTCTCGCTTAATTTTTTCTGCCCACTTGGCACTGCGATTATCCGCCCACGTAATGCTTCTCGTTAACGGCTGTCCCCCGGCATCAACAGCAATTAAGCTATGCATGGCAGCGCTAAAGGACAAACCCATCAAGCTAGCCGAATCAATCCCACTTTTAGCAACAACTTGTCTGATCGTAGTGACTACCGCTGAAAAGATTTCTTCAATGTCTTGTTCGGCAGCAGCAGTTATTGGTGCATACAACGGATATCCAAGGGCATGGCTACAAACCGTCTTGCCTTTGTCTGTAAACAGAACAGCTTTTGTACTAGTAGTGCCAATATCGATCCCAATGATATAACGCAGAGTATTCATCCAAACGATGCATAGTTTAAAGAACTCTGGAAGCGTCTGTATCTTGATCAGTGTCTCCAGAGGTAATGCTACCGCGTCTATAACGGATTAAGAGTACAAGCCCCAATGTTACCTGCTTCATCAACCAGTACAAGACAGTAAGCACCACAAACGTTACTGCCATCACCAGCACTGGACGTTTAGCCGTTAAATCGTCCATTACACTTCTTGCTAAATCATTCGGTTGAGTTATAAAGTCCCAAGTGTTGAACCGTTTGAATCGCCCTAAATAGACACCAACAGCACATAGGGCGTGAGTCATCAACTCAGCCCAAATGACAAATTTACCCACCCCCTGCCTCTGCAAGTAGTAACTTAAGTTAATTAACGACAGGACATAGGCTTCAAACCCAGCCGCGATCGCTACTATGTGTGGGGGAATCAGCACCAGGGTAATGATCCACACTGAGTAGTAATCACGAATTGCTTCGATCAGGTGAATGATGTCGGTTAGCAGGTAAGGCGCATTGGGCAAAAAGGCAATAAAAACCAAAAACGCAACCCACCACAGAATAGAGCGTGATTGAGAACGTCTACGGAATAGCCAAAAACTCAAGGCTAAAGGGATGAAGGCAAGAAACAAATTCCAAACGATCCAACCACTGTGGATGCTCCAAGCTTTCCAAGCCTCAGTCATTAGCGCTCTCATAGGCATTTCTTATGCTTTGAATCTACAATTGTGCGTCTGATTAGTGGAGTTGAACCACTAGTATAGCTACCACATCTGTATTCTGGCTTCTATACAATTTAAGCTTCAGCCAAATGCTTCTTGGCAAATTTCCTCTAGCTTTTGAATATCTATGTATATATCAAGGAATTGTGGATCAACATTAGCTTGCATTGTATTTTCCCCTTGCAGACAAAAGTACTCAGCTTCCCCGTAGCTTGCCATTGCATAGAAGAAACTGTTTACATATCCATAAGGAATCAATTCAAGGACTTTTACTCCTGGTTGTATAAATAATAAGTTAACCAGTGCAGAGCCATGAGGGGCAACTATTGCTTCTGCTTGATAAAAAATACTTATTTCTTCTGGCAGCGTTTTGTCATTCATCTCTACTGGTTCAAACCCATATTTATCAAGTACAGCAAGGACAGATGATTCATTGATAACTTTCCTTCTGATTACTTTTCCTCTTTTTACATAGATACGTTTTTTCTTCTTGATTTCTGTATCATATTTTTCATGAAATAGATTTCTTACAAAGAGATAGTCTTCTTGGATGATAGGAGCGTATTCAATATACTTAATTTGATTAATTGTCGCTATTCGATTATTAATTACTGCAAGTAGCCTGTCAGCCGTACAAGGTTCCTGAATTATTTTGCTCATGGCTATACCTGCTTTTTCCAAGCTTTCTCGATGCCAGCTAGTTAAAGGAGATGAGCCGACATAAAAAAAGTCAATTTGGCTTAAACGAAAAAAATTATCGTATATTCTTAATAGTGGTAGGGTTAGACACATCCAGTGACCGTAGTTGGAAATTTCGGTATTAGATAGATAAGCGACTGTCCCTTGAATCTTCTTGATTTTCCTTGGAAGTATCTCTCTATATATTGGCAATTTCTGGAAATCGACATAGCGTTCATAAATAACATTCATGTCCTTATCTAATAAATGATTGTTGCGGAAAGAGAAGCGAGAATTATTTACATCTAGGATAGTAATTTCATTTCTGGCACTAAGTTGTTTTATTTCTTTGATGTTTTGACTGGCGAGATGAGCGACAGACTTAGTTGTCGATTTATTCTCTTCTACTAGATTGTAAAATCTTAGCTCTATGTCATGCCTTTTGAGGGTTTCTTCTGCATTATCAATCCCAATTTGTATATTACTTCTACAAGTAAGAATTCCAGCTTTTCTCAATAGGCTGATATAGCCTACTTTTCTTAAAATTTTAAATCTTATATAGTTGATTTTATCGCGGAGAATGTCTGGAATTAACCGATATAAAAGTTTAAGTAAGTTCATCAGAGCAGCTAAATATAGTAGATAAAATCAAAAAGATTTTTCTATAATAGTTTGCTTAAACGAAGGTTATAAATACTTTCGACGTAGTAAATTCTCTCGGATTAGCTCTAAGCAAAAGCTCGATGTCAGTTCGATAGCGTATTTACAGCCTGTGTTGGTAGCCCGATCGCATCGTTACGGCCCCTGCTGATAAGGCGGATTAACTCGCTACAATACTGAAAACAGGGATTGTTAATTATAAAGTTCGCATCATTATCTAAATCTGTCTAACAAAAAGAACCAGGAAGAGTTAAGAGTGTGGATATCTCAATGCAGGAACAGTTACAGGCTGCGATCGCTTCTTCTCGTGATGCGATTGACTACCTAGAAATTCGGGTTGAGCAGAGTGAGTCAACGGCAATTTCCTTTCGTGGGCATCAGCTAGATGCAGTAGACCGTAGTTTCAACCTGGCTGGTGGTATCCGCGCTTGTCATAAAGGCGGCTGGAGTTTTGTGACGTTTAATGGGTTGGCGGAGTTACAAGACCGAATTTCGGAAGCCATCTCTCAAGCCCACTTAGTCGGTAAAGAGCAGACGTTACTCGCTCCCTTAGAGCCTATTCAAGATTATGTCGCTGTGGAACTGGGTCGTGACCCTCGTGGCGTTTCACTAGCAGACAAGCGACGGTTAATGGAAGAATATAACCAACTGTTGCTGGATTTTGACCCCCGAATTCAGACAACAATGGTGGGTTTACGCGATCGCTTTGGTATTACCTATTTTGTTAACTCCACTGGCACCTGCATTGCCCAAGAACGACTGGATGTATCGGGACGATTTGGGGTAATTGCCCTTACAGATGCGGGTGTAGTTCGCCAAGGCTTCGAGTCTATCCACTCTCGTTCTGATTACAATGCTCTCGTTGGTATTGAAGACCAAGTGATTGGTGCGGCAAAACGGGCTGTTGGTCAGCTAGAAGCCAAACCTGTTAAAGGCGGACAATATACGGTAGTTTTAGACCCCTATCTCGCAGGAGTCTTCATTCACGAAGCCTTTGGGCATCTTTCGGAAGCTGATTTTGTCTACGAAAATCCCAGGATGCAAGACTTGCTGACTCTAGGTAAGCCGTTGGCAATCGAGCAGCTAAACGTTGTTGATGATGCAACTCTCGCTGGTTTACCAGGCTCTCTTAAGTATGACGATGAGGGCGTACCTGCTCAACGGAAGTATCTGATTAAAGACGGTATTTTGCAGCAACGTCTACATTCTCGTGAAACGGCTGGGAAGATGCACGAGTCACCCACTGGTAATGCTAGGGCAATTAGTGCAACGTATCCACCGATTGTGCGGATGACAAATACAGGGATTGAAGCAGGAGACTGCTCGTTTGAAGAGATGATTGGTGATATTGAAGAGGGGGTCTACGCTGTACGGATGCTAGGGGGACAGACGAATGGCGAGATGTTCACCTTTGCGGCGGCGGAAGGTTATATGATTCGCAACGGTCAGATTGCTGAACCTGTTAGTGATGTCACGCTCAGTGGTAATGTTTTCCAAACCCTCAAAGACATTGAAGCGATCGGGAATGATTCTCTCTATGTTAGTGGCGGTTGCGGTAAGGGCGGACAGTCACCGCTTGCCGTAAGTGTGGGTGGGCCTCATGTGCGGATTAACGGTGTCGTTGTCGGTGGACGTTAGTGCGATCGCAACTTATGGCAAAAGGCAGAGGACAGAGGGCAGAAGGGAATCGATTGACTGGTCTTGGTTTCAGTATTTGGTAAGAGTCAAGACTCGCCAAGGTGACTGTTATAACTTGTTTAGACATAATTGAGTCATAACAAAAACAGGGATGTCACAAGCTTCGACTGACATCCCTGTTAAATTTTTATGACATCCTACAAGATTGTTAGCGTTTCATGACATTATGGGCTACAAAGCATAGCTCTAAGGTGTCAGGATTCTGCTTCTGAAAAATTTAGTTCAGGCGGAGGTAGCTTGCTTCTTGTTCTAGCTGACGAATCAAGTCCTCATCTCCGTTGGCTCTAGCGACTTCTAGACGATGCTCTAAGCTTTTTTGCAGGCTATCGCGGTGAGCAGAAGCAGCTTTTTGCACCTTGCTATTTTGATTTTTGTTCACTCTAAACATTCCTTTCCGCTTCATTAAGGTATTTTATCCACTCCTCAAACATAACATGACCAGAATCGGAATGCATAGACAAATCGTGTATTTTGATACAGAAATTAGCGAACGATTTAGAGTAATAGCCGAACTCTGAATACTGGGCTGCTGCTCTAGAGACTCCTTCCTACCAAGGCTGCAATTGTTTTCACTAGCTCATTGGGTTCGACTGGCTTAGTAATATGCTTTTGAAATCCTGCCTCAAGAGCCTGCTGTTGGTTCAACTCTCCTGCGTAAGCCGTCAACGCGATCGCCCGAATCAGTCCCCCTTGTTGTGGCGGTAACTGTCTCACCTGCTGCATGAGCATATAGCCATCGACATCTGGCATACCAATATCGCTAATCAAGACATCGGGCTTGAACTGGTCTAGAAGAATTAAGACTTCTGCGGCTGAGGCAGCGACATTCACCTGTGCTCCATACTCTGAGAGAATCGCGACCAATAACTCTCGCATGTCAGCTTCATCGTCTACCACTAAAATTCGCAACTGGTTCAGATTAACGGCTGTAACCCGTGACTCACTTTCAAAATCTGGTTCTTTGCCAAGCCTTGTTAAGGGTAATTTCACTATGAAGGTTGCCCCCTGCCCCTCGCCTGGACTTTCGGCTTGAACTGTGCCACCATGCAATTCGACTAAATGACGCACGATCGCTAATCCCAATCCGAGTCCACCAAAATTTCGCGTTGTCCTGCCGTCTTCTTGGCGGAAGCGCTCAAACACATAGGGTAAAAATTCTGGATTGATGCCTTTGCCTGTATCACTGACACTGATTTGAGTACAGCTTGCCTCTTGTTCAACATGGATTTCCACCCGTCCACCTGATGGTGTGAATTTGACCGCGTTGGAAAGCAAGTTCCAAACCACTTGTTGCAGGCGAGCCGAGTCTGCTGACACGAGTCCTACATTTGGGGCAAGACTTGTTTTAATCTCAATGCCTTTTGCTTCGGCAGCTAACCATACCGTTTCCAAAGCGGCTTCAATCGTCGTTGCTAGGTTGACTGGACTCACACTCAAGACCATTTTGCCGCGTAGGATACGAGAGACATCTAATAGATCTTCAATCAACTTCGTTTGCAACGTGGCATTGCGTTCGATGGTTTCTAGTGCCCGATTAGTCGCCTGCTCGTCAAATTTACGAGTTCGCAGCAGTCTCGTCCAACCCAGAATGGGATTGAGGGGCGATCGCAATTCATGCGATAGTACTGCCAAAAACTCATCCTTAATACGGTTGGCGGCTTCGGCATCTGCTCTAGCTTGTTTTTCTGCTTCATAGAGTTGAGAACGAGCAATCGCTTGAGCGCACTGCTGAGCAAGTGCAAGCATGAACGCCCGGTCATCCTCACTCAAGGGTGAGAATTCAGTGAAGTTGATAGATATTCCTCCAACTGCCCGACCTTCAACCATTAGGGGTAACGAAATCCAAGCCGCATAGTTCAACGCTGCATAGGCATCAGCCAAGTGAGGATAACGAGCAATTCGCTCTTGGGTTGATTCTTCCCAAATCGGTTCTCCAGTTCGTACAGCTTCTGCCAGTGGGACTGGTGTAGTAATCGGAAAACGACGCCACTGTTCAGTTAAATCCTGCTGGTAGCCAACGTGGTGTACGATTTCAAGTTCAGTACCACTTTCACTCACAATCACTACCATAGCGGAGGAGGCATTCAGCACAGCAATACTCTGTTCCACAATCACTTCAGCAACTTGAGCTGGGGTGAGTGGTTCGGATAGTGCAGCCGTGACTGCCTGGAGACGAGCGTTGCGGTCAGCGGTTTGCACAGCCTGCTGACGTGCCTGTTGAGCCTGTTGATAGAGTCGGGCATTTGCGATCGCCATCGCCGCCCGATCTGCCAAATCTTGAAACAAACTCTGGTCATCAGTATTGTGGGGTTCTCCGGGATGATTGCGAGTCAGGCTCAATACTCCAATCGCTTGTCCTCGCACCTTCAGTGGTATAAGCAAGGTACTGTATACCCGGAAGCGCTCTAAGTAAACCTGGTACTCTGGTTTAATGGCGGCACGCAACTCCTCCTCGGATGTCACTGGCATCAGAAGTGGCTCTCCTGTCTGTATCACTCGCCCACTAATCCCCTCATCGGCACGGCGAGGATAATTTTTCAGCAGTTCCCTGACGAACTGGAGTACCTCTGGGTCAACATGGTAACAGGAAACCGGATCGAGCCATTGTCTATCTTCCGAAAGCAGGCTCAGTACGCACACATCACCTGTAAATTCACTGGCAAGCTGCGTGATGGTATCCAAAACAGTTTGTAAATCCAAGCTTGCCGCCCCAAAGGTTTGCGAAGCCTTAGCAAGAAAACGCTCTTGTTGCTCGGTGCGTTTTCGGTCATCAATATCTGTTGCAGTTCCTAACCAACCAACAATCCTGTCTTCTTCTGCTTTGATTGGGACAATTCTGCTCAAGTGCCAGCGGTAGACTCCATCGACTCGTCTTACCCGCAATTCGAGGGAGTAGTCGTTGCTCGTTTTTCGCGTCTGTGTCCATCGCTCAATTGCTAAGGGCAGATCGTCAGGATGGATAGCTTGTTGCCAACCTGTGCCTTGGGTTTGCTCTAGCGTTAACCCAGTGTAGTTTGTCCAGCTTTGATTGCAGTAATGGGTCATCCCATCCGCACCAGCCATACATAAAAGTTGCGGTAGGGATTCTGCTAATGAGCGATAACGCTCCTGACTCAGACGCAGGGCTTCCTCAGCTCGTTTGCGATCGCTAATGTCCAAAAAGGCACCAACAGCCCCTGTACTATTACCCTGTTCATCCAATAAGGGTGCAGCATAACCATATAGATTAAACACCGCGCCATCACGCCGCACAATGTCAACCTCCACTCCTTCCAAGGTGACACCCTGAATAGCCGCATATCGCAGAGGTGTTTCATCCGGTGTTATTTCCTTACCATTACGCAAGACTTTGTACGAAGGGTGGGAACTGCTATTAACTGGTGTGCTAGAGGCGTTTGCTTCGGGTGAGATACCCAAAATTTGAGCAAAGGCAGGATTTGCTTTAATGTTTCTGAACTCTAGATCGTTGGTGATGAGAATTCCAATAGGGACAACATCAAATAACGTTTGTAGTTCGTTGACTCGGTTTTGTAAGTCTTGATTGAGAGTCCAAATGGTTTTCTCAGTTTGCTTGCGAGCAGTAATATCGCGGAAGTAAATAGATAAACCCTCTTCAAAAGGGTAGAAGCGGACTTCAAACCAAGTCTCGAACGGAGGGTAAAACGCTTCTAGCTCAATGGTTTTCTGTTGTTCGCTAGCTTGGCGTAACCCTGTCTCAAAGGGTGAGTCTATCACTTCGGGAAATTCATTCCAGATTGTCTTACCCAGTAGTTGCGATCGCTGTTTTCGCAACAGGGTCTCTGCTTGTTTGTTGATGTAAGTGTAGCGCCACTCGCGATCTAGAGCAACAAAGGCATCTGTGATACTTTCTAGAAGGTTGTTCAAAAGCATCTCACCACCCCCTGCAAGCCAATCTGCGGTTTTATCTCCAGGCATCGGTTCAGACATCACCACTCCTTCCAACTAAGGTTGCGATCGCCTTGGCTAACTCTGCTGGTTCTACTGGCTTGGAAATATGCAATTGAAATCCAGCAGCAAGTGCTTGCTGCTGGTTGAACTCTCCGGCATAGGCTGTGAGGGCGACTGCCGGAATTCCCCTTCCTTGTTCGGGCAATCGGCTTCTTATTTGACGCATCAGCATGTAACCATCCACATCTGGCATTCCAATATCGCAAATCAAAACATCTAGCTTGAATTGATCGAGTGCCATTAATGCCTCCATTGCTGACGCAGCAACCCTCACCACGGCTCCATACTCCTCTAAAATTGTGACGGCTAACTCCCGCATATCCGCTTCATCGTCCACCACTAAAATTTGCAACTGACTCAAGTCAGTCGTATTTGCAGGTAGTGGTTTGCTCTGTTGCACCTCTAAAGCTGCCACCATCAGAGGCAATTGAACAGTAAACGTTGAGCCTAGCCCAACGCCGGGACTGTCTGCCGAGACGGTTCCACCATGCAGTTCGACTAAATGACGCACGATCGCTAGTCCTAACCCTAGCCCTCCAAATTTGCGCGTGGTCTTACCATCTTCCTGACGGAAATAGTCAAACACATGAGGTAGGAAATCCGGGTGAATACCCTTGCCCGTGTCACGAACTGTAATTTGAGCCTGAGTGTCAACTTGCTCTAATCGCACCATAACGCGATCGCCTGCTGATGTAAATTTGACGGCGTTGGAGAGGAGATTCCACACCACTTGCTGCAAGCGAGTTGCGTCACCCGCAACCCGTTCCACCTGTGAGTCAAGGATTACCTCTACCTCAATTGACTTGGCTTGTGCCGCTAGACGCACAGTTTCTAGGGCGGATTGGATCGTCGTTACTAAGTTAACTGGGCGAACATTTAGGTTGAGCTTCCCTTGCAAAATCCGGGATACATCCAAAAGGTCTTCAATCAGTTCGGCTTGCAGCTTAGCGTTTCGTTCGATCGTAGAGAGAGCCTGTGCAGTCTTTGCCTCGTCCAGCTTACGAGTCTGGAGCAGCTTTGACCAACCAAGAATCGGGTTGAGAGGCGATCGCAATTCATGAGACAGCACCGCCAAGAATTCATCCTTAACTCGGTTCGCTGCCTCGGCTGCCTCCCGTGCTGCCTGTGCTCGTGCCAAAAGCTGTTCCCGTTCTACCTCAGCGCGTTTGCGCTCGGTAATGTCTGCCAGGGCACCGGGAAACACCACAGGATTGCCAGCACTATCATATTCAACCTGACCGCGTGCGAAAAGCCACCGCTCCTCACCTGTGGCAGTACGAACGCGGTACTCAGCAACATACTCTTCGCCAGATGCGATCGCCCGGTCGATGGCGGCAAAAACTAGTGGACGGTCTTCTTCATGAATCGCATTCATAAACACTTCAAAAGGCAATCCCTCGGCTGCCTCTATAGGGTCTACCGCAAACAAGTGGGCAAATGCCGCATTGACCATGAGGCGCTCTTCAGGAATGTTCCACCGCCAGGTATAAACCGATCCTGCCACCAAAGCCGATTCCAATTGTATCTGTGCCTCTCGCAGGGCGGCGGCAGCTTCCTGCCGAATTTGCGTTAGTTTCAAATTCGCTTCAACTCGCGCCAATAATTCACGGGCAGCGAAGGGCTTAATCAAATAATCATCCGCTCCGCTTTCCAACCCTTCGACACGGGATTCTTCCCCAGCACGAGCAGACAGCAAAATGATCGGAATCTCTTTCGTCGTTGGATCAGCCCGTAGTTCCCGCAGCAATCCAAAGCCATCTAGCCTGGGCATCATCACATCCGTCAGCACAAGATTGGGTCGTTGTCGTCGAACGGCTTCCAGTGCCGCTATGCCGTCTGCCACAGTTTCTACTTCATACTGCTGGCTTAAAAGGCGCTTCACGTAGTCGCGCATATCGGCGTTGTCATCCGCCAGGAGAATGCGAGCAGGAGGAGAGGAGGTTGGGGAGGCAGAGGAGGCAGATATAGGCAGATTATCTATATGAATTTCTGCTTCTCTCCCTGCTTCTCCTTTCCCCCTGCTCCCTCTAGTCTGTTCCTGATGAAAAATTTCTCCCTCTGCTTCTCTTCTCCCCCCCTGCTCCCCATCTCCATCGGGTAACCAGCGCAGTGCTTCCTCAACGTAAGGAGATGCACCCGTTGCTGTAGAGGCAAGGGTACGAGTTGCGTTGATCTGATAGCTGGGCAAATGAGCCACCCCAGTTGGTACCGACACCACAAAGCACGTCCCGCGATCTACTTCACTAGTGACCGAAATCGTGCCTCCATGCAGTTTGACTAATTCCTGTACGAGGGATAAACCAATACCCGAACCCTCATAAGTGCGTCCTCGTGCCCCTGGCACCCGATGGAACCGCTCAAACAGATGGGGGATTTCTTCAGCCGGAATGCCCGTACCCGTATCCTGAACGACTAACTCAACCTGGTTGTCCATCCACCGCATTGAGACAGAGATTTCGCCCTCAAACGTAAACTTAAAGGCATTCGAGAGCAGATTGAACACAATCTTCTCCCACATTTCCCGGTCTACATATACCGATTCTGGCAATGAAGGACAATCAACGAGCAGCCGCATTCCTGCCCGTTCGATCGCAGAGCGAAACACACTGGCTAATTCTGCGGTAAAGGCTGATAAATTAGTAGGTTCGTAAACAGCTTGAATGCGTCCAGCTTCGATGCGGGAGAAATCCAGCAGGGTATTGACCAACTTCAGCAGGCGTAAGGAGTTCCGATGTACCGTTTCTATTTGTTCACGTCCCCCCACTGGCAAGGCTTCTTTTCGATGGGTCAACAAATCTTCTAAGGGACCCAACATCAGCGTCAGGGGAGTGCGAAATTCGTGGCTGACATTGCTGAAGAAGACCGTTTTGGCGCGGTCAAGTTCTGCTAGTGCTTCGGCACGTTTGCGCTCTTCTTCATAAGCTTGGGCGTTGGCGATACTGGCGGCAATCTGAGCCGCAACCAGATCGATGAAGCCTCGGTAAGAGTCGTTAAAGAGCCTGAATGGGTTTAAGCCAACGATCAATATCCCGGCTCTCCCTGTCTGTCCAGAGGGCGCAATGGGTACAGCAACGGCTTGATCGGGCGATCGCTCCCAGGCTCCTGTTGGCAAACCCTCAAACGTTGATGCCAAATTAGAAATTAGAACAGTCTTCTGGGTTTTGAGGACTTCTGCAAATGACCATACCGAATCGGCATCGAGATTGACAGTTTCAGGAACGGCGACGTGAGTGCGATCGATACAGCTGGTTCCCGCCAGAACAACGCGCTGCTGCTCTGGATCGTCCAGATAGATCATCGCGAAGGGTAGATCGTAAGGATTAGTTTCCAAACATCTTGCACTCAACGTACAAGCATTATCGAATGTCCGAGCGTCCGCCGTCTTAGCTGCCAGTTCCCGCAACAGTGCCAACTGACGCTCACCAATAATACGCTGCGTGTCATCGGTATTCGCACAGATGATGCCACCCGTGCCACCCTCGTCATTTGGAACCGGACTATAGGAAAAGGTATAGTAGGTTTCCTCTGGGTAGCCGTTGCGCTCCATGATCAGGAGCAGCGCCTCGTCGTAGGTGCCCTCATTCTTGAGGATGGCGGATTCTGCCCGAGGCCCAATCTGCTCCCAAATCTCTCGCCACACGTAGGAAGCTGGCTGTCCAAGGGCTTCTGGATGTTTTCCACCCATGATCGCTTTGTAAGCGTCATTGTATAGGTTAATTAGTTCCTCACCCCACCAGACAAACATCGCCTGACGGGAAGTGAGCATAATCCGCACGGCAGTCTTCAAGCTCTGTTGCCATTGCGTTGGAGAACCTAGCGGTGTTTTCGCCCAGTCCCTTTCTCGCATCCGTGCGCCCATCTCTCCGCCCCCAGCAAAAAGCTTTTCAGAAATCGTCACTTCTTGCTCTGCATTCACAACTCTGATGTCCTTTCTGGAAAATATTTCACTCGCAGTGCCTCACCGCGCTCTCCTACCTGACTTAATAGGGTATCAATTATATTTCTATGACTTTTGGTTAAGTTCAGCCAGATGTCTATCTCAAGACAGTTTGTGTTAGCCATTTATGCAAGCGGATTGCCTTCCTTAAAAGCTAAGATATGTTCGCCCTATTAGCCAACGAACGATGACAGCTACGGTAAGGATTCAGCCTCAAGGATTCTGTGTTCAATACCCCAAAACGCCTTGGCGTGTCATCTTCATTGAGGATGCTTCTGGTAAGTTTCAGTTTCGTCTAAGTGGAACAGACTTCAAATTTGAACCGCGCGATCGCTACTGCTATCCTACTCATGATGCGGCTAGACGTGCGGCATTCTGTTTTCTGGAACTGCTGAAGCGTTTGGAACGCTCACGAATGAAACTAAGCGTTTTGGCGGAAATCGGTCTACTTAAATTTCCCCAGCAAACTTATCGCTGTTGTGAGCTTTGGCTTGTTATTGACCGTGAGCGCTACACCTGGGAGATACTGACAGCCAGTGGACATTGCTTTCGCTCACAACGCTGGTACAAGCAACCCGATACGGCTATCGCGAAGGCTAAGGCACATATTGATCGGGAAATCGCGATTTCTCAAATCAAGGAAGTTGTTGGCTGGGTTTAGCCTTAGGGCAACAATTCGCGATCGCGCTATTTTCTGAGGCTTGAAGAAATTATGTGTGTTGAAAAGGCTCCAACTATACCAATAACTAAAAAAACTATCCCATCACTAGGTTTTTGAAAGGTATCTGTTGCCACCCAATATCCAATGCTTGCCATCCCTGCCAAAACAGCAAGTCTTAGGAAGTCCATCCCTAATTGGCTTCGGCTATCGCTTCTTCTTAATTCTCTCCAAAAATCAATCGTATCTGAAAAAAGAAATGAGCCAATACTTGAAAAGACTATTAACCCAACTAAATATTTCATAAATTTAATGATGGCTAAATTTGTTCAGGGTTGTGTGCAACTGACTGTTGATAAGAAAAACTTGACTAGACCTACTATTAGGCGGTGTGTGAGTTCGCGTTTAGGGATGGTGTTGGTGTTTGGGATAGTTGGAGCGATCGCCTACACGGGCGAACCCACCGTAGCTCAGATTACACCTGATGCCACTCTCGGCGCTGAAAGCTCTGTGATTACGCCGAACGATAATGTCAGAGGTTTTCCTGCCGACTTGATTGAAGGTGGAGCAACTCGCGGCGTTAACCTCTTCCACAGTTTCTCAGAATTTAATATTGACGACCAACAGCGGGTTTATTTTGCCAATCATGAGGGAATTGAGAACATTCTGACACGGGTAACGGGCGATACCCTTAGTGGTTCAACTCAAAGACCATTGGTAGAAGCACAAGGATGGGTAATTAATGAGAGAGGGGAAGTTGTTCTCACTGAGCAAGTGCCGACAGTAAGTCCTCATGAGAGTGGTTTCCAGGTGCTAAAATGCAACGCTCCTGCTGCTAAAAACCCACCTCGTTCATAACGGTTATAGCAAAAGGCAAAAGGCAGAAGGCAGAAGGCAGAAGGCAGAAGGCAGAAGGCAGAAGGCAGAAGGCA